>NZ_JASJVC010000012.1:0-79721 GCF_035019905.1 Sphingomonas sp. 10B4
ACGGTATATCCGCCGGCAAAACCATGCTCGTCGCGCAGCCGTTCGAAGATCCGCTTGGCCGTATGCCGCTGCTTCACCGGCGCTGTCTGATCCGCTGCCAGGATCGCATCGATCACCGGCAGCAGCGGCCCCAGCTTCGGCTTCGCTGCAGGCTCCCTGCGCGTATATCCCGGTGGCAGTGAGAACCGGCACATCTTGGCCACCGTCTCCCGGTTCAGCCCGAACACCCGCGCCGCCTCGCGGCGGCTGTGACCCTCCACGAATACGAAGCGCCGAACGGCGGCATAGCTCTCCACGGCAAACATCCCAGGCCGCTCCCAAAAGAAGCAACCTTACCAACGGCTGGATTTTACTCCGCCACGCTCAGCACCGTGCCGGCGTTCCGATGGCCTGCTTTGTCACCGCCGCATCCACTTCGCGCCGCCGCGTGCTTGCCTCCGGCCTTGCCGCCACTGCTGCCGCCACTGCCGTGCCCGCGCTGACCAAGGGTGCGGTGGCACCGCCGCAGCCGTGGGGCGCGACGCCGTCGAAGCGTCAGCTCGCCTGGCATGCGCGCGGGCAATATGCCTTCGTCCATTTCTCGATCAACACCTTCACCGACAAGGAATGGGGGTATGGCGACGAGGATCCGGCGCTGTTCGACCCGACCGATTTCTCGCCCGAGCAGATCGTCGCGGCGGCCAAGGCGGCCGGCATGACGGGCATCATCCTCACCGCCAAGCACCATGATGGCTTTTGCCTGTGGCCGACGCATCTGACCGAGCGCTGCATCCGCAACACGCCGTACAAGCAGGGCAAGGGCGACGTGGTCGGCGAGATGGCGGCGGCGACGCGTCGCGCGGGGCTCGCCTTCGGCCTCTATCTCTCGCCGTGGGACCGGCATCATCCCGAGTACGGCCGGCCCGCCTATGTCGACTATTTCCGCAAGCAGATCGTCGAGCTCTGCACGCGCTATGGCGAGCTGTTCGAATTCTGGTTCGACGGTGCCAATGGCGGCGACGGCTATTATGGCGGCGCGCGCGAGACTCGCAAGATCGATGCGCCGGCCTATTACGACTGGCCCAAAACGGTCGCGCTGGTGCATCAGTATCAGCCGATGGCGTGTACCTTCGATCCGCTCGGCGCCGACCTGCGCTGGGTCGGCAACGAGGACGGCGTCGCGGGCGATCCGTGCTGGCCGACCATGCCGAACCACCTCTACGTCCAGTCCGAGGGCAATAGCGGTGTGCGCGGCGGCGCCTTGTGGTGGCCGGCCGAGACCGACGTGTCGATCCGCCCCGGCTGGTTCTACCACGCCGACGAGGATGCCAAGGTCAAGACGCCCGCGCAGTTGCTGGAGCTGTACGACACCTCGGTCGGGCGCGGCACCAACCTCAACCTCAATCTGCCGCCCGATCGGCGCGGGCGGCTGGCCGATGGCGACGTCGCGGTGCTCCGCGCCTTCGGCGCCGCGCAGGCCGCGACCTATGCGCGCGACCTCGCACAGGGCGCGATTGCGAACGCGAGCGACACGCGCGGCCCGGCCTTTGCCGCCGCGCGCGTGCTCGATGGCCGGCGCGACAGCTATTGGTCGAGCGGCGACGCGGTGACGACGCCGAGCTTGACGCTCGATCTGCCGCCGGGACGGCGCTTCGACGTGATCCGGCTGCGCGAATATCTGCCGCTCGGCGCGCGCGTCACGCGCTTCGCGATCGATGTCGAGATCGACGGCGCATGGCGGACACTTGCCGAACATGAGGCGATCGGACCGCAGCGCATCATCCGGTTGCCGCAGCCGATCACGGCGCGGCGGGTCCGTCTCCGCATCCTCGCGGCGCCGGTCTGCCCGGCGATCAGCGAAGTCGCGCTGTTCCTGCAAGTCCAGCCGGCTGCGGTCGTGCCGGTGCGTGCGCACGATGCGACGACACTGTCGAGCGCGGGCTGGCGGATCGTGACCGCCTCGGGCCCCGGCGCCGAGGCTCTGCTCGACGACGACGCGGCGACGCGCTGGACCGTGCCTGCCCCGACGCCGGGCCGGCCCGCCAGCGTGACGATCGACATGGGTGCGGTGGCAGCGCTCGCTGGCATCAGCGTAACGCCGTCGCGGACGATCGCCAAAGGCGTGGCGCCGCCGCGCGATTATCGGTGCGAGACGAGCCTCGACGGCGCGCGCTGGGAGCTCGCGGCGGCGGGCGAACTTTCCAATATCGCCTATGCGCTGGCGACGCAGCGGATCGCGTTCGGCACGACGCGGCCGGCGCGGTGGTTGCGCCTCAGCTTCACGGAAACCGCCGTCCCCGCCGACAAGCTTGCGCTTGCAGGGATCGGGGCGTTCCTCAAACGGTAGGGCGGCGGTGAGGTTTCGTCGGTTGCTCGCGGCGTCCGGGCTTGGGACTCAGGTCGTCCGCGACTGAATCTGCCGGCCGAGCGCCTCGGCGATCGCGGCCATTCCGCGGGCGTTCGGGTGATATGGCACGAAGCTCGGTCCGCCGGGCAGGGGGAAGCCATTGACCCACGGCTCGGCGCTGCACGCGGTGTGGGCGCTCGACAGGTCGGATGCTTTCAGGACTTCGGATCCAGTCTCGGCTGCGACGCGCGCGGTCAGCACCGCAAGCCGTCGCGCCGTGGCGCGGCCGGTATCGGCCTCGGCGCGGGACAGCGGTACGCTCGCGCATGTCTCGACCGGCGGCAATACCGCGACATAATCGACGAAGATCAAGCGCGCCGCGGGCGCGCGGCGATGCACCTCGGCCGCAATGCTGCGCAGCGCGGTGTCGAGCTTCGCCCAGTCGGCCTCGAGGACCTGCGGGGGCGCGGGGCATCGGCCTCCCGGCGTTCCGGATGGCGGCGAAGCAAAGCTGCGGCACGAGGCCGATCCGAGGCCGCCGATATAGCCGACATCGTTGCCGCCGATCGTGATCGTCACCAGCCGGGTATCGCGGGTCAGCGCGTCGATCTGCGGCGGCAGCGCGTCCCAGGGCCCGAGAATATGCGCCGTCGTCGCGCCGCTGCAGCTTACATCGTCGAGCTGCAAGCCGAGCTTGCGCGCGAGGAGATGCGCATAATTGTCTGTCGAACGGGCGCAACGCGTGGCGGGTTGGTCGGCCGATGACGTGACCCCGGGCCCCGCCGCAAACGAGCTTCCCATTGCGACATAGCGGGCGCCGGGCGCTACAACGCGGGCCTGGGGATGCGGGCTTGTCGTACAGGCCGCGAGCAACGCGGACACGCCGACCACCAGACCTGCCCGCCAGCGTGAACCGTTTGGATCCGTCATGCTCTCACCCCCCGGCACCCGTCGATAGCACGGGACCCCTCATGCGCGTTACATGCCGGAAACAGCGCGGTCACGCGATTGCCAAACGGTCTGCGCTGAGCGTCCGTCTGCGGAGGAAGCGGTGGCGCAGAAGCGGCGTTCAGCCCTGGACTTGATCGAGATACGCACCATAGCCCTCGGCTTCCATCGCTGCGCGGGGTACGAAGCGCAAGGATGCCGAGTTGATGCAATAGCGTAGCCCGCCGCGATCCCGCGGACCGTCATTGAAAACGTGTCCGAGGTGGCTGTCACCGTTCGCGGAACGGACTTCTGTGCGGACCATGCCGAGCGTGGCATCGCGCAACTCGGCAACATTGGCGGGCTCGATCGGCTTGGTGAAGCTCGGCCAGCCACAATGCGATTCGTATTTATCGGCAGACGCGAACAACGGCTCCCCCGAAACGATGTCGACATAGATGCCGGCGTCCGTGGTGTGGAGATATTCGCCCGTACCGGGACGCTCGGTGCCGCTTTTCTGCGTTACGCGATATTGTTCGGGCGAGAGCCGCGCGATTGCGGCGTCGGTCTTGCGATAATCAGCCATGGTCATGCTCCTTGCGTTGCTATCGTTCAGTCGCCCTGGCGGGGCAGCAGCGTACCGGCGACTTGCCGGCGGACGATCTCGCTCACGCCGCCGAAGACGATATGTGAGGCGTAGGAATACACATTGCTTGCGATCCCGGCGTTCCACGGCGCGCTGCCGAGCCCGGTCGCGGGAACGGCGGCTTCGTCGAGCACCGTTGCGGTGCCGAGCCCGAACCCCAGCCCATAGCCGGAGGTGACCGACGGGCGAAACTCCGCTGCGATGCCATAGGCCGCGCCGAGCGCAATCCCGACGGCATAGTGGACCGCCTGGCCGGCAAGCGGTTTGTCCGCGGCGGCGACGGCTTGGCCCGTCAGGCTCTCCAACACCGCATCGGCGGCTTTTTCCGTCGCGGGCTCGGAATCGCTCCCGCTCGACGGCAGCAACGGCGATACCGCGGCCTGGAACCGGTCCATCGCAAAGGATGCCACGGCGCCCGCTATCACGCCCGCTACGGCACCTCTTGCCAGCCTTGCGGCAACGCTCTCATCGGTCTTGGCTGGGGTCGAGGCCATCGCACATCTCCTGGGGTCTGCCGCGCGACAACGACGGAGCGGCAGACGGGTTGCGACGGGAACGCTTGCGATGGCGTTTTGCCTCGGCCGCTTCGGTTGGCATGCTCGACTGTCGGCTTCGCGGTGCAGACGCGCAAGCGAGCGGCCATGAGGAGACCGCTCGACGGGTCGAGGCGTTCGGCCAGCTTCCAGCTTTCGTCCGGCATCGCGACGCGACGCGACCAAGCCCGGCGCAAAAGATCTGAATGCCGACGATCGCGGGCGGTACAGGGTTTCCGTGAGCGGCGCTGTCAGCCGCGGCGAGCGTACATCTACCGCGCTTTCAATGCGGCCAGGACCGCCGCCGGGGTGATGGGAATGTGGCGCAATCGGATCCCCGTCGCGGCGTAGATCGCATTGCCGATCGCGGGGCCGACGACCGTCGTGGCGGGCTCGCCCAGCCCGACGGGCACGTTTTCGCTCTCGACGAAACTGATGTCGAGTTGCGGCACGTCGGCGATGCGCAGCGGGGTGTAGGTGTTGAGATTGGTGTCCTTCACCTGGCCCGCGGCGAATTCGGTGCCCTCGTGCAGCGCCATGCTCAGGCCCCACAGCGCGCCGCCCTGCACCTGCGCCAGCGCGCCGTCGGGATCGACGATCGTGCCGGCGTCGACCACGAGCGTCAGCTTCTCCACGCGGACGATGCCGGTCGCGCGATCGACATGGACTTGCGCCGCACAGGCCACCCAGGTCGGCATGTCGCGCTCCTGCCCGAAGCTGGTGGCGACCCCGAGCCCGGTATCGGCGGGAAGTTTGGCGCCCCAGCCGGCCTTCTCCGCAACGCGGCGCACCACTTCGGCCTGGCGGAGCGCGCCGCCGACCGCGTTGGGCGCGGAGCCGGCGTTGCGGCCCTTGCCGGTCAGCAGCTTCAGCCGGAACGCCACCGGATCGATCTTGGTGTGGTGCGCCGCTTCGTCGATGAAGCTCTCGAGTGCCCAGTTGGTCCAGCCTGGTCCCACCGAGCGCAGCCAGCCCGGGCGGAAGGTGGCGTTGGCGAGATCGTTGGCGACCGCGCGGACCTGCTGGTGGCCGACATCATACCAATGGTCCGCACCCGAGATCGCGAAGGGATCGTATTGGCCGCCCTTCTTGGTCTTGGCGAGCAAGGTCGGCCCGGCGATCACCTGTGTCGGCCAGCCGGCGCAAGCGTGATGCTCCATCGCCTGGATCTGACCGCTGCCGTCGAACTGCATCCGCAGCCGCTGCACCGAAGGGGAGCGCACCGAATCGAAGCGCGCATCGTCCTCGCGCGTCATGATCATCTTGACCGGGCGGCCAAGCGCCTTGGTCGCGAGCGCGGCCGGGATCGTATAGTCGCCGTTGAGCCGCCGGCCGAAGCCGCCGCCGAGCAGATAGCTGCGCAGCACCACCTTGGTCTCGGCCACGCCGAGCGCCTTGGCGAGCGTCGGCAGGATCAGGCTCTGCCACTGGTTGCCGGTGTGGATCTCGAACACGCCGTCCTTTTCGAACGCGAGCGCGTTGAGCGGCTCGAGCTGGAAATGGAGCACGGTGGCGGTGGTGTAGATCTGCTCGATCGTGCTCGCCGCGGCGGCGGTGAAGTTCGGCGTGCTGTCGTCGTCGGCGATGTCGAGCAAAATGCCGCCATCGGCCTTGGCGACGAGCGCGCGGGCATGGTCCTGCAGCGTCTGCTCGGTCATGTCCGCGCCGGGGCCGGGCGTCCATGTGACGTCGAGCAGGTCGGTCGCCTTGAGCGCGGCGTAGTAAGACGTGGCGATCACCATCACCCAGCCGGGGACGGTATCCGAGGGATCATCGAGCACCAGATAGCGCAGATAGCCTTTGACCTTCTTGGCCGCGGCGTCGTCGACCGACACGACCTTCGATCCGTTGCGCGTCGGTGGCAGCTTGGGGCGGGCATAGACCATCCCCGGCAGCTTGGCGTCGATGCCGTAGACCGCGGTGCCGTTGGTCTTGGCGTCGATGTCGAGACCGTGCGTTTCGCGCCCGATCAGGCGGCGCTCCTTGACCGGCTTGATCGGCAGCGCCTTGAGCTCGTCGGGGGTGAATTGCCGCGCGACGGTGCCGCTCTTGGCGATGTCGCCAAAGGACATCGAACGCCCGCCGGCATGGACCGCGCCACCCTTGGCGGTGCAGCTGGCGGGGTTGGCGCCCATCAGCTTGGCGCCGGCTTCGATCAGCGCGATCCGCCCTGCGGCGCCCGCCTGGCTGAACACCGGGAAGGTCTGCCACACCGACCAGCTGCCGCCGGTGACCATCAAGCCCCATTTCGGATCGCTGTCGACATGGACGATGCGCACCTTGTCCCAATCCGCCTCGAGCTCGTCGGCGAGGATGCGCGCGAGCGCGGTGCCGACGTGCTGGCCCATCTCGGCGCGGATGATGTTGACGCTGACGATACCGGCCGCGTCGATGCCGAACCAGATCGTCGGTTCGAACTGCGGCCCGGTGGCAGCCGCTGGTACGCTGCCCGGCACCGCCGGATCGATCGCCGCCAGCACGCGCGAGAAGCCGAACGCGACCCCCGCCGCGCCGCTCGCCACGAGGAAGCCACGGCGGCTGAACGGCGTCGTCGCTTCGGCGCGTGTGATGAGGCGGCTCATGCCTTGGTTCCCATCTCGGCGGCTGCCTGTTTGATCGCCGCGCGGATGCGGACATAGGTCATGCAGCGGCACAGACTCCCGGTCATCACCGCGTCGATCTCGTCGTCGCTGGGGGCGGGAAAATCCTGCAGCATCGCCGCTGCCTGCATGATCTGGCCCGACTGGCAGTAGCCGCATTGCGGCACCTGCAGCGCGCGCCACGCTTGTTGCAGCGGGTGGTTGGCGGCGGGGTCGAGTCCCTCGATCGTCGTGACGGCGGCGCCCTCGACCGACGCGAGCGGGGTGATGCAGGAGCGCGTCGCGCGCCCGCCGACATGGACGGTGCAGGCGCCGCACATCCCGATCCCGCAGCCGAATTTCGTGCCGGTCAGCCCGATATGATCGCGGATCACCCACAAGAGCGGGGTGTCGTCCTCGACGTCGGTGGTCACCGCGCGGCCGTTGATGGTGAAGCTGGTCATTGGCCCTGGCCTTGCGCGCGGATGGTGGCGACTTTTGTCTCGAGATCGGCCCAGGCCGGCTTGGTCGTCCGGGTCGCCCGCAGATAGGCGGAGATCCGTGCGACGTCGGCGTTGGTGAAGCCGTGCGCGAAGCCCGGCATTACCACGCCCGGCGCGCCGTCCTGCGCGCTCACCCCATAGAGGATGACGCGGATCAGATTGGTCGGATCGTCGAGGTTGACCGCGCTGTTGAGCGCGAGATCGGGGCGCAGCGGGTTGAGCTGGCGACCGTTATAGTGGCACGCGGCGCAGGCCCCGGCATAGAGCCGCGCGGCGGGATCGTAGGTCAGCCCGGTACCGATCTTGTCGGCGGCCAAGGCCTTCACGATCGCGGCATCGCCCTGCGCGGCTTGGCTCGCCGATCCGTTGCGGCTGGCGAAATAGGTGGCGATCGCGGCGACGTCTGCAGCGGGGAGGTGGGAGAGACCGCGCGGAACCGCGCCCATCGGCCCGGCGGCGGTGCCATGATAGCGGCTGATGCCGGTACCGAGATAGGCGACCAGCTCGGCGTGCGTCCACGGCACGGGCGAGGGGTTGGTCTTGTCGAGCGGCGGCGCGATCCAGCCGTCGATCGGTGCGCCTGCATAGGCGCGATCCCGGATCTCGGCGCCGAGCTTGCCGCGCGGCGTGTGGCAGGCGCCGCAATGGCTGATGCCCTCGGCAAGATAGGCGCCCCGATTCCATTCGGCGCTTTGTGCCGGCTGGGGCTGGAAGCGGCCGGGAGTGAAGAACAGCAGCTTCCACCCGGCCTGCAACAGGCGGATGTTGAGCGGGAAGGGCACGGTGTTGTCGCTGGCTTCCTGGCGAACGGGCGAGCGGGTCATGAAATACGCATACAGCGCGGCCACGTCGCCGTCGGTCAGCTTGGTGAAATGGTCGTAGGGAAACGCCGGCAACAAATGCGCGCCGTTGCGCGACACCCCCTCATGCATCGCCCGCCGGAACGCGGGTTCGGACCATTTGCCGATCCCCGTCGCGGGATCGGGCGTGATGTTGGTCGAATAGATCGTGCCGAACTGCGTCGCCATCGCATAGCCGCCGGCGAACGGCTTGCCGTGCTTGGCGGTATGGCATGCAGAGCAATAGCCGGCGCTGGCCAGAGCTTCGCCCTGTGCGACCAGCGCGGGCGCAAAGCTGCCGGGCGCGGGCGGGGCGATCTCGGCGATCGCTGGGCGCCACGCGAAGATGCAGAACGCGACGAGTCCGACGACGATGACGCCGACGAGACCGAGAAGCAGGCGCTTCAGCACGGTGAACAGGATCTCATGCGCCGCCCTTCGATCGGATGATCCGAGGCCTTGCCTCATCGGCCTCTTACGCTGTCGCGTCTAGTGGCCGTTTAAGCGGCGTATCCGCGTATTGCGGAGTGTTTTTGAGGTCAGCCGCACGTAGGACCGCAATCCAGCCTATCGCTCAATCAGGAGGCGAAGGTCACCGTCGCACGGACGGCGCGGCCAAATTCCGGGCGTGCCATGAAAAAGGCAGGTGCGCTTCCGCCGGCGTCGAACGACCCTGCGCGCGGGTTGCCCTCGGTCAGGCCGAGCGCGTTGGTGAGATTGGTGGCGTGCAGCGCGAGCGTCAGCCGAGGGGTGAGCTTCGCGTTCACATCCATGTTGATCAGCGAATATGGCGGCAGCCGTTGCGAGTTCGCGCTGTCCGCGAACCGGACAGAAGAGTAAACGAGCTCGGTATCGAGCCGCAGCCTGCCGTCGAAAAACGTCAGGCTCGGCGTCGCGCGCAGCGACAGGCGCGGCACGCGGATCAATTGATTGTCGGTCGCATCGCGTAGCACGGGGGCCCCGCCGATCAGCTCGCTATAGCAGAAATTGCGATAGCGCGGGTCCTGCAAGGTCGCCAGCACGTCGAGTTTCAACGGGCCGAACAGGTCGGCGTGGCCAGTCAGTTCGAGCCCGATCGTCGAAGTGTCGGCGATCGAAGTGCGTTCGACATAGCTGTAGGATGCGGTCTCGAAGTGATAGTCGGTGAAGGGCAAGTGCGAGAAGCGCGTCTTGAATGCGACCGCCGAGAGAGTCCACCTTGCATGCTGCAAGAGCAGCCCGGCCTCGATCATCGTGATCGGGACCGCGACCGCGACGTCGTCGGACCGACGCGGTGCGCTGCGCGAGCTGCAGGGGGCGATCGACCGTATGCTGCTCGTGCCGGCGCGCGAGATCACAACTTTCTGGGGGCATAGCAACGTCTTCGGCCCGGCACTATGCGCGCGACCCATACGGCCGATGCCGCATTCCAGGGCTTCGGCTATTCGAACACGCTGCTCAACGCGGGTTGGCACGTCACCGGCATCGGCGGCAGCGACAGCCACGACCCCGATCGGCCATCGCGAGAGGCGGGCGCGATCGGCAGTCCGACGACAGTCGTCTATATGCCGGAGCTCTCAGTGCACGGCTTGCTTGCCGGGGTGCGATCGGGTCGCGCGTTCATCGACGTCGAGGGAACGCGCAACCGGTTGCTCGATCTGTCGGCACGAGCGGGCGACCGGCAGGCGGCGATGGGCGGGACGCTGCCCGTTCCAGCGGGCGAGACCGTTCGCTTCTTTGCCGAGCTCAACGGCGTTCCGAGCGGGATAATCCAGGTTATCGTCGACGGCCGGGTCGCACCCAGTTTGGAGACGAAGTTCGACGCCGCCCACCCGATCGCGCTGGCGCCGTGGCACAGTGATGGGGGAGCGCACTGGATCCGCGTCGATGTTCGCGATGCCGACGGTCGCCTGCTGCTTGTCGGCAACCCGATCTACATCGTGTTCGCCAAGGGTCTCAAACGCTAAGCCGATCGTGTGGCGGCGATATGGGAGCAGCATGGCGCAGCGCGCGCCGAACATGAGAGGGAATGCAAAATTCGGCCGGGGGCATCGCGGAGGATTCCAAGCCGCCTATCACATGGTCTGGGTACCATCGGGTCGCCACGGTCAAGCATGGAAGGAAGAAACACTGCGTGCGGACCGACCCGACCGGATCGCGCCGCGTCGGCCGCGATCATATGGCAGGGCCGCTCGATGCATTCGGTCGTTTCGCTCGCGAGCCGGCACTTTGGCGAGCGAGGCGTAATGCGGCTGACCCGCAGCTCACCGACTGGTTTCATGCATCTCGCCTGATCAGCCGGATGGCGACAGTCCGCGCTGCCATTGTGGACAGCGTTTCTCTAAGCGCGGCGATGGCATGATGGGCCCGTGGGGCAGCATTGAGCACGAGGACAGGCTTGCCCGAAACCCCCTCGCAACCGACCAGCCAGTCTAGCGCATTCTTGAGTACGCCGCTGATGCCGTGCGCATATTCCGGGCTCGCCACGATCACCCCGTCCGCGGCAACAATCGTTGCGCGTAAGACCTTGACGGCTTCGGGCAGATCCGCCTCCAAATCGGGGTTGAACAGCGGCAGCGCGCCGAGCGAAACCAGCTCGACGGAAACGCCCTCGGGCGCTCCAGATGCGATCGTGCGCAGCAATGCCGTGTTGATCGAACTTGCCCGCAGGCTGCCCGATACGGCCGCGATGCGGATCGCGGTCATCCGTTTACGCCGGCCAAGCCGGGATACGCCTGCGGACGCGGTGCGTGGGCATCCCACAGGAAGCGACGCTCCCCCTCCGCGATCGCCAGATCGTTCACCGACGCCTCGCGCCGGCGCATCAGTCCGTTTTCGGCAAACTCCCACTGCTCGTTGCCGTAGCTCCGATACCACTGACCAGCGATGCGGCACTCGTATTGAAACCGCACCGCGATCCGGTTGTCGGTGAACGCCCACAGGTCCTTGACCAAGCGATAGTCCTGCTCGCGCGACCATTTGGCGCTCAGCAGGGAGATAATGGCGGGTCGCCCCGTGACGAAGCTGTCCCGGTTTCGCCACTCGCTGTCGATCGTATAGGCCAGCGCCACCCGCTCGGGATCCCGGCTGTTCCAGGCATCCTCCGCCGCCCGCACCTTGAGCAAGGCGCTCTCGCGCGTGAAGGGCGGCAGCGGGGGCCGTGGAATTTCGAGCGTGCTCATGCGGGGAGGTCCTTTTCGGCGAGAGCGGTGCGCAGCGCGATGTTTTCGGCTTCAAGCGCCGCGAGTCTGGCGTGGAGTGGCGCAGATGCCGCGGCGATCTCGGCCTAGGTAAAGCGCGGGGTGATATGCTGCGGGCAATTCCAATCGAACGCTTCGAGGTGCAGCAGGAACACGCGTTCCGGCACCCCACGATAGCTCGGCAGATCAAGCTTGCTCGCCAGCACGGGATCGGTCGAGAGATTACGCGCCTCGATCCGGGCATAGAGCTTCAGTCGGCGACGGCGCGGATAGTCCATCAGGAAAATCGCCACGCGGTTGTTCGCCGCCACGTTGCCAAGGCTGATATATTGGCGATTGCCCCGAAAGTCCGCGAAGGCGAGCGTCTTTTCGTCAAGCACCTTGAGGAAACCCGCCGGGCCACCGCGATGCTGGACATAGGGCCAGCCGCTTTCCGATACGCTCGCCATGTAGAAGCTGTCGCGCTCGGCGATGAACTGGACTTCGGCTGGTCCGAAACAGTCCGCTGGCCGGCGCCCGCCGACGGTGTCGTAAAGCCCGGCACTCCCATTCGCTACCTGTGCCGCGAGCACGCTCGGCGTCGTCGCAAGGGTGAGGAAGGCATTGGCCATGATCGAGCTCCGGTTGCTGCAGGGCGGCGTCGGCGGGCGCATACCGCCGACGCCGGACCATCAAGCGGCTTCGGCCGCCAGGACGACAGGGAAGTCGATGTCGGTTCTGGCGACATTGTTGATGTAGTTGGTCAGCACGTTGAGCGCGACCGACGCGACGATCTCGATCACTTGTGCCTCGCTGAAGCCGGCCAGACGCACTTCGGCAAGGTCGGCGTCGCTGACCTGGCCGCGCGCCTCGTGGACCTTGCGGGCGAAGCCGACGGCCGCATCGGCCTTGGCGTCGCCCGAATGACCGGCGCGGTTCAGCGCGATCTCGGCGGCGTCGATCTTGGCGAGGTTCAGGCCGAGATAGGTATGCGCGGACAGGCAGTAATCGCAGCCATTGGCTTGCGCGATCGCAAGCGCGATGCGTTCGCGGGTCTTGGCGTCGAGCGTGCGGCCCAGTGCGCCGTTGAGGCCAAGATAGCCCTCCAGCGCAGCCGGGCTGCTGCCGACGAGCCGGAACAGGTTGGGGACCATGCCAAGCTGCTTTTCGACCGCATCAAGCAGCGGCTGCGATTTTGCGGGGGAATCTTCGCGGGTGAGGATGGCGATGCGGGACACGTCTTTTCTCCGGGTAGGCGGCTGGATGCGGCCTGCCCATGGAAGATGCGCTTTGGGCTAAGATGTGATAATCCGTTCGTTCGACACTTCACTCATGCGCAAATCGGGACAATCATGGATCGGCTCGACATGCTGCGCACCTTCGTCGCCGTCGCCGATCATGCGAGCTTTGCGGAGGCCGCGCGCCGACTGCGCGTTTCGCCTACGGCGGCGAGCCGGGCAGTGGCGACGCTGGAGCTTGATCTCGGAACACCCTTGTTGCGGCGGACGACGCGATCGGTGCGGCTGACCGACGAGGGCGCAGCATATCTCGAGCGCTGCCGCGCCGCGCTGATCGAACTTGACGATGCAGTGCTGGCGTTGCGCGGCACCGGTGCTTTGCCGGGAGGCAATCTTGTCGTCACAGCGCCGGTGACCTTTGGGCGGCTCCATATCCTGCCGATCACGACCAGCCTGTTGCGCAACCATCCGCGGTTAGGTGTCGAACTGACTTTGATCGATCGCGTCGTCCGCTTGGTTGAAGAGGGGATCGATGTCGCCGTGCGGATCGGCGATCTGTCAGACAGCGCGCTCCATGCCCTCAAGGTTGCGGAAGTGCGGCGGGTTCTCGTCGCCAGCCCTGGCTATCTCGCGGCACGCGGAACGCCCGTGACCGTGCCAGCGCTGCATGACCATGCCTTGATCTCTTTCACCGAGATCGATCGAGCGCACGAATGGCGCTTCGGAGCGACTGGCAAGACCGCCATCCGGATCGAACCGAGGCTGACCGTCAACACCGCCGATGCGGCGATTGCGGCTGCGGCCGATGGCGTGGGGATCGCGCGGGTGCTGTCCTATCAGGCGCTCGCGGCCGTCGCGTCGGGCCGCTTGGTCACGCTGCTCGACGAAGCCGCGCCGCCGCCCGTACCCGTCCACCTCGTCTATCAGGCCAATCGACGCACATCGGTCAACGTGCGCGCCTTCATCGATGCAGCGCGCGCGCATTTCAGCGGATTGGATCTGACCGGTCGCGCTGCGTAGAATTAGATGTCGGTTCGACGTGTCAAATGCGGGATGCGGCCACGATCCTCCCGCCACGTCCTGCTTGCACAAGCACGGCTGATTTGAGGTTGGGATCGGAATTCGTCGGGATCACCACCGTTTTCGACGTCCCGTTCCACGTTCCGATGATGCTGAGCGACCGCACGACGTTGCGATGCACAAGCGTTCGGCCGCCATTCTCGCCCGCACGAATGGGAACGCTGAGCGCCCTTGCATCGTAGCGCACGAGCCAGATCGTCGCGGGCTGCGCGGTCGCGGCTTTCCCAATCGTCACCGTGCCGGGCGCAGCCTCGATGGCCGGGCCAGCCGGACCACGATCCTGCGCGCGGATTGCCGCCACCAGCTGTGCACGATTGCCGCCATTGACGGAGGCTCGGCCATTGATGACCGTCTGCGGCGTGGCGAACTGGCTGATGCCGGTGCGGGCATAATCGCGTTCGCGCTCGGTGAATGCGGGCTTGGCGAAGCTGTCCTTCCACCCGAGCTGATCCCAATACGTGACCGCGAAGGTCAGCGCGAGGATCTCCGGGCGATCGGCGATGCCGTTGATATTTGCGATCGCGGGCGGGCAGGACGAACAACCCTGGCTTTGGAACAGCTCGACGACGGTCGGATGCGTGGGGTCATTGGCCAATGCCGGCGCGCCGCTCGCGATCACTGCAAGCGCGGGAAGGAGTCCGAACTTCATTTTACTGTTCCTTTTCGGTCGGAAGCGTCGGCAGGACGCGGTCGAGCGACCACGCTCCGCCGCCGCGGGCAATCAGCGGCAACAGGATCGCCGCCCAACTGAGATGCGTCGGCCAGGCATCGGGATAGACGAAGATCTCGATCGTCAGCGTCATCAGCAACAAGGCGGCTGCCGAGAAACGTGTCGCGAGGCCGAGGACGAGCAGGATCGAGAAGAGATGCTCCGAATAGGTCGCGGCGACCGCCGCAATCGCGGGCGGAACCAGCGGCAGCGCATAGTCGGTGCGAAACAGTTCGTAGGTGCTGTCCGTGATCTGCAGCAGCCCATCGACCTTGGTCCGGCCCGACAGGAAGAACACCGCTGCAATCCCCAACCGGGCGATCAGCAGCAGCGCCGCATCGGGGAGCAAGGCAGCCGCGCGTCGAACGGTGCGATCGTACAAGGCGACGAGCGACATCATGGGCGTCTCCGAAAAAATGGCCGAGGCGCGCGGGCGACACCCCGGCTCTGGGCTGGCGATTACGCCTTGGGCGTCAGCGAACCAGTGCCCTTGGGCGTCATGATCGAGACGCAGGTGCCCGCCTTGACGAGCTTCCAGGCATTGCCCTGATAATCGGCCTTGGACGTGCCGGCGCAGCTGGTGCCGGCACCGGCCTTGCAGTCATTCTTGCCGGCGAGCGCGACCCCGTAACATTTCTCCATCGCGGGCGCGGCGTGGGCAACACCGGAAAGGGTGGCACCGCCGGCCACTGCGAGGGCAAGGCTGGCGGCGAGTGCGGCATGGGTCGGATGCACGAGATGTTTCCTTCGATGATGGAGGCCTCTGCGGCGCGTGGTTCGGCGATGGGGACCGCCGAACCACGCGGTGACCAGGAAGGAGGCGTCGGGGCAAACCCGGTCACATGGGCCAATTCGGCGGCACGGCTGGTTCGGTTACGCAAAAGCCGGCGCGAAAGAATTTTCCGCCGCTGGCGCGCTCCGGTGTAACCTTCTGGCCATGTCGCACGAAAACATCCTCGGGAGGGCTCATGCGAGCAAGTGAGGAACAGTTGCGCGGATTGATGATCGCTGGGCTCGACGGCAATGCCGACGACCACGCGGCGTTGCTGCGCTTGCTGGTCCCCATGCTTCGGGGATTCTACCGGCGTCTTGCAAGCGGCGACGGCGACGATATCGAGGATTTGGTGCAGGATACGCTGATCGCAGTTCATACCCGCCGTTCGACCTACGACCGCGACCGCCCGTTCAGCGCGTGGCTGTTCGCGATCGCACGCTACAAGATGATCGATCATTTCCGCCGTAACCGTCGGACTCAGCCGATCGAAGGGCTGGAAGACATCTTGATCGCCGAAGGGTTCGAGGACGCCAGTTCCGCGCGCATGGACGTGGACGATTTGCTCGACACGCTTCCGCCCAAACAGGCGCGGATGATCCGCGCGACCAGGATCGAAGGGCTGAGTGTCGCCGAGGCTGCCGATACGCATGGTCTTGGCGAATCCGACGTGAAGATCTCGGTCCATCGCGGGCTCAAGACCTTGATGGCGCGCATCCAGGGAGGACGGGCATGAACACCGACGACCTGATCGCGACGCTCGGCAGCGATGTCCCGCCCGTGAAGCGCAGTGCGGTGGGTCGACGGCTCGTCCTTGGTATCGCGGCGGGTGCGGCCGTGTCGGCAAGCTATGTGTTGCTGATGTGGGGCGCGCGGCCTGATCTGGCGGTGGCGATGCACGGTTTCTACTTCTGGATGAAGTGGGCGTACACGATTTCGCTCGCCTTCGGGGCGTTGGCGCTGACCGCGCAATTGGCGCGTCCCGAAACGCATCGGTTGCGATGGCTGTGGCTGCTGGCGATCCCGGTACTGCTGCTGGCCAGCGTCGGCGTGTTCGAACTCCTCCACACACCGCAGACCCAATGGTTGGCGATGTGGTTGGGCCAAAGCTGGAAACAATGTCCTTGGCGCGTACTATCGCTCGCGATGCCGATCTTCATCGGGCTGCTCTGGTCGTTCAGGCGACTCGCGCCAACGCGATTGCGTCTGGCCGGCGCGGCGGCAGGATTGGCGGCGGGCGCGTTCGCCGCCACCGTCTATTGCCTGCATTGTCCCGAAGCTTCGGCGATCTTCGTGCTGACCTGGTATTCGCTCGGCATCCTGCTCGCCGCATCGTTCGGCGCGCTGGTGGGGCCGCGCCTGTTGCGTTGGTAAGTTTTGGCGAAGCTGTAACCGTCGATCGTGAACCCGCGAATTGGAGGAGCCAATCCGGCAAACCCCTTCCGGGAGATTTTCCATGCTTACTCTTCGTACCGGCATCAGCTTCGCCGCCGCCGCCGCCGTCGTCGCCATCAGTGCTGCGGCCCCGACCGTCGCGGTCGCAAAGGATGGCGACACGGTGCACTGCTACGGCGTCAATACCTGCAAGGGCACGTCGGACTGCAAGACCGCCAAGAACGAATGCAAGGGCCAGAATGACTGTTAAGGACAGGGCTTCAAGGCGCTGTCGGCAAAACAGTGCACCAAGGCCGGTGGCAGCCTGACCGCGCCGAACTGATCGCGGGACTCGGCCCGGTCACCGTCAGGGGACCGGACCGACCTTCTCTCCAGCACGGATCAGGACGGACCCCATGCCAAAGCCCATGGCCTTGCCCATCACGCCCTTTGCCGGTTTCGGACTCGGCTTGCGTAAACCGCATTATGCCGGATTTCTCGAACACCGCGTCGCGGTCGATTTCGTCGAAGTGATTTCCGAGAACTTCATGGTCGATGGCGGCAAGCCGCGCCAGATCCTGCGCGATGTCCGCGCGTCCTATCCGGTCGCGCTGCACGGCGTTTCGATGTCGATCGGATCGGCCGACGGACTGGACGAGGCGTATCTCGCCCGGCTGCGCGCGCTGGTCGATGAGATCGAGCCCCTGTTCGTATCCGATCATCTCAGCTGGACTCGCATAGAGGGCTTCAGTTCGCACGATCTGCTCCCCTTGCCCTACACAGACGAAGCCCTCGCCCTGGTCTGCGCAAATATCGGCCGCGCGCAGGACACCCTCGGCCGCACGATGCTGATCGAGAATCCCTCCACCTATATCGCGTTCGAGGGTGCCGACATGACCGAATGGCAGTTCCTGGATGCGATGTGCGCGCGCAGCGGCTGCGGACTGCTGCTCGACGTCAACAATGTGTTCGTCAGCGCGACCAACCACGGCTTCGATCCGATCGCCTATCTCAACGGCGTGCCGCACGAACGCGTGCGGCAGATTCATCTGGCCGGGCACAGCCGCGGACAGGACATGCTGATCGATACGCACGATCAGCCTGTACCAACCTCGGTATGGGACCTGTACGCGCATGGTTTGCCGATGCTCGGGCCGGTCGCTACGATGATCGAGCGTGACGACGACATCCCGCCGTTGCACGAGCTTCTGGCCGAGCTGGACCTTGCCCGGCAGATCGGCGGACAGCCCTTGGCCAAAGCGGCATGAGCTTGCTCACGCTCCAGCGCGATATGCGCGCGTGGCTCGTCGCTGCGGATGCCGACGCGGCAAACCGCTATGGCAGCGCGGCCGCAGCCGGCTTGCTGGTTTATCAGAACACGTATCGCGCCCAACTGGTCGCGTGCCTTGAGGAAAGCTTTGTGCAGACGCGCGCCTGGGTTGGCGGCGAGGCGTTTCATCATGCCATCGTCGCCCATATCGAGCGCGTGCCACCGACGAGCTGGACGCTCGACGCCTATCCGCGGGATTTT
Organism: Sphingomonas sp. 10B4; assembly: GCF_035019905.1. Taxonomy (NCBI): domain Bacteria; kingdom Pseudomonadati; phylum Pseudomonadota; class Alphaproteobacteria; order Sphingomonadales; family Sphingomonadaceae; genus Sphingomonas; species Sphingomonas sp. 10B4. The sequence continues at coordinate 18,216 of NZ_JASJVC010000012.1, forward strand.
CCGGCAACGCTCGCGTTGCTGTATCCCGATGATCCCGAAGTCGCCGAGCTTGCGTGGATCGAATACGCGCTAGGGGAGGCGTTTGTCGGTCCGGATAGCCGATGCGGCCGTGCCGCCGATCAAGCCCATCCCCGCAAACCCGCAAACACCCGAAATCGCGCCGTCACCTGCGCCACGGGAAACTGCCGCCCGCCGCGGTCGTCAAACCGCAAAGCCGGGTCGGCAAAGCCCTGGTACGAAGACTCATGAATAATCCGGGTTAGGTGGTTTTAAGGACGATCGATGTGAGGATTTGGGGCCGACCTGGGTTCTCTGATGTCGTCGGTATCACGCATCAGGAAGGAGAGCGTGACCGCGTGCATCCCTGGCATCGGCCGCGTCGTTCGGGCCCACTTAAGGTTCCAGTAACGACCAGCCTCAGGTCTACATGAGGCGGGAATAATCGGTAGGCATCGATAAATCGTCGTTTTATTCTATTCGTCACGCGCCTTGGCAATCGCGATGTGCACAGCCGGGACCCGCCGTTCGAGAAGGGGCCCGTGGGAACCCGTATGGGACCCTAGCCGCGTGCGGAGACGATCGGGGCGGCGGTGGCCTGCAATGTGCCTGGACCCTGATCGCGGTATCGTTCAATTCGAGGCACAACGAAGCGAAGCCTGCATGGTCGGCAGGGTCCAAAGCGTGATCCTGCGCCGCCAGCAATTTGATCGCCGATGCGGCCCACTGGTTCTCAATAGCGTCCAGGTCGCCACTGCCGCGCCAACCCTTCAGACTGGGCAACATTAAATCCCAGCCGTTCTTGATCCTGGCCGCCCGATCCGGCCCTCCCTCCCAACGAGAGGCTTCGTGCCTCGCCAACCAATCGGCCTCAAAGACTTTGCCGAGATACGCGATGCGCGGGGCGTCGAGGGTGTCATACGCTCCCGTAGCCATCTTGCGGGCTTGTCCCACGACCGCTTCGAACCGGGCTGCAGCGGCGGCGTAGCGTATGTGGAACTCTGGTGTTCTCGAGTCCTTGGTGGCTAGCGAGACCTTGAGAAAGGCGGGCGCCTTACCTGAAGGCCCCGCCGGCACGAACGGGACGAGGGCGGCCGGGAAGGCCCGTCGATAGCTGAGTCGGCCTGTTTTTCGGTTGATGAGGATATGATGCAAAATAAATCTGACCGCCACTTTCTTGTACCTTCCCGCTGTACCTTGGCGAGGGCGAAAGTCACGGAAAACTGCCAATTATGAGCGTTTCCAGGCCCATAAGGTGGTCATGGTGCCGGCTGCAGGAATCGAACCCGCGACATCCAGTTTACAAAACTGGCGCTCTACCAACTGAGCTAAGCCGGCACACTGTCGCTCAATGCGTCAGGATATGCCGAAGGTCCAGCCCTCGGTGCGCGCAATTTGGGGGGTCAGCGCGCTCGGGTGCCAAAAATCGGTGCGCGCCGCGTTCGAGCGGAGCCAGGCGGCGGTGAGGATCGCGTCGGTCGCGTGATCGGTATAGCGCGCGAGCGGCGTGTGCGCGCGGCTGCCAAGCGTGGCGAGCGCCGTGTCGAGCGCGGCGGCATCGCGCACCTTGCTGCGTCCCTTGCGCACCCCGGCGGCGCGCGCGGCGATCGTCGTGTAGATTTCGACGACGCACGCTCCGGTGTGGGGGGCGGGGTCGATCGGCCAGACCGGGATGGCTGGCGCGAGATGGTGCAGCAGCCGCATGCCGGCAAAGCTCGCCTTGGCGACCTGCGCTGCGCCGATCGCGTCGTAGACGGTCGAGGGCTTGCCGAACCCAGCGGCATTGTGATGCGCCTCGCAGCGGCGGAAGTGGAGGAAATCGGCTTTCGTGCCGTCGGCCGCGCCGAGATAGAAATGCGTGCCGCGGCGCAATTCGAGGAACGAGGCAGCGCCGAGATCGGCATCGGGGGCGTGCGCATCGACATAACCCCAGAAGGCGCGCGCGGTCGTCGGCGCAGCCTCGCCGGGCAGATAGGCGCCGCGCTCGACATGGGGTGGCGCAAAGCTGAAGTCGAAGCCGACGAGCAGCGGCGTCTCGGCCTGATCGCGCAGCCAGTGCAGGATGTCGGCGCGCGACCAGACACCGCGCGGCGGCGAGACGAGCGTCGGGGCCGCCGCGCCCGTCTCGCACAGCGCGAGCGCGATGCCGGGGTGGCGCGCGCCCTTCGCCCCCGACCAATCGATCGCGGCGAAGCGAGTGAAGTGGGTCGGGATCACGCCCTTGTGCGCGGTTTGCTGCGTTTGCGCGCAGCCGCCGGGTCGCGCGCGATCATCGCCTCGACGCGGTCGGGATCGTCGCTGCCGTGGCGGACGAGCAGGGTGGACCAGCCGATCGAGACGAAGGTCCGGCCGTTCGATCCGACCTTGACCGCCGCGCCGTCATCAGGCGTCGCGGCGATGGTGTCAGGCAAGGTCAACGCGGAGGCGGCGCGGGAAGCCCAGTCCTTCATTGCGCGTCTTTCAAGCTCGCCCACCACGCCATGCGTTCGGCGATCCGCTTTTCGACGCCGCGATCGGTCGGGACATAGAAGGTCTGCGGCTCCATCTCCGCAGGCCAATAGTTCGATCCTGAAAAGCCATCGGCCGTATCGTGATCGTACGCATAGCCCTTGCCGTAGCCGATCTCCTTCATCAGCTTGGTCGGCGCATTGAGGATATTCTCGGGCGGCATCAGCGATCCGGTCTCGCGTGCCGATTTCCACGCCGCCTTCTGCGCCTTGTAGGCGGCATTCGATTTGGGGGCGGTGGCGAGATAGAGGCATGCCTGCGCGATCGCGAGCTCGCCCTCGGGCGATCCCAGGAAATCATAGGCGTCCTTGGCGGCGAGGCACTGCGTCAGCGCGTTCGGATCGGCAAGGCCGATATCCTCGACCGCCATGCGGACCATCCGGCGCAGCAGATAGAGCGGTTCCTCGCCCGCGGTGAGCATCCGCGCGAGGTAATAGAGCGCGGCCTGCGGGTCCGATCCGCGCACCGCTTTGTGGAGCGCGGAGATGAGATTGTAATGCCCCTCGCGATCCTTGTCGTAGACCGCGACGCGACGCTGCAGGAAGGCGGAGAGGCCGGCGGGGTCGAGCGGCTCGGGCAGGTTGACCGCGAACAGCGTCTCGGCCTGGTTGAGCAGGAAGCGGCCGTCGCCATCGGCGCTGGCGATCATCGCATCGCGCGCGGACGCGGTGAGCGGGAGCGGCTGGTCCTCGATCTGCTCGGCGCGGTCGAGCAATTTACCGAGCGCGGCGTGGTCGAGCCGGTGGAGGATCAACACTTGCGCGCGGCTGAGCACGGCGGCGTTGAGCTCGAACGACGGATTCTCGGTCGTTGCGCCGACCAGGGTGACGGTGCCGTCCTCGACATAGGGCAGGAAGCCGTCCTGCTGCGCGCGATTGAAGCGGTGGATCTCGTCGACGAACAGCAAGGTCCGCTTGCCCAGCCGGGCATGGTCGCGCGCCTCGGCAAAGGCTTTCTTGAGGTCGGCGACGCCTGAAAACACCGCCGAGATCGCCACGAAGCGCAGGCCGACGGCATCGGCGAGCAGCCGTGCGATCGTCGTCTTGCCGGTGCCGGGCGGGCCCCACAGGATCATCGACGACAGCCGCCCCGCGGCGACCATCCGCCCGATCGCGCCCTCGGGGCCGGTGATGTGCTCCTGCCCGACGACCTCGGCGAGCGTGGTCGGGCGGAGGCGATCGGCGAGCGGGGCAGTGGCGCTGACAGCCTCGGCGGCGGGCGGATCGAAGGCGGCGAAAAGATCGGGCATCCAAGCAAGATAGGCGTTCCGACGGGCGCTAACCACCCGTGGCGGATGGGGCCTGGGCTGGCTCTCGTGGGCGAGGCGCGAGCAGGGCCTCAAAAAAGTGCGCGGCAGACCTTGCGAAGAGCGCATTAAGATATATCTTAGTGCCATCGTGTTATACAGAAGGAACGCTATGTTTGGATTTTCAGAACGCGGCAGCCACGGCTGCCAAGCCGGGCACGGCCGTATGGGCATGCGCGGTGGCCCGCGCGGCCGGCGGATGTTCGACGGTGGCGAACTGCGGCTCGTCCTGCTCAAGCTGATCGCCGACGAGCCGCGCCACGGCTATGACCTGATCCGCTCGATCGAGGATCTCACCGGTGGCGCCTACGCGCCGAGCCCGGGGGTGGTCTATCCGACGCTGACGCTGCTCGACGAAATGGAGCTGATCGAAGCGCGGCAGGCCGAGGGGGCGAAAAAGCTCTTTGCGACCACCGAGGGCGGGACGGCGCTGCTCGCCGAAAATGGCGAATTGGTCGAGGCGCTGTTCGCGCGGCTCGCCGAGGTCGGTGCCGAGCGGGCGCGGACCGAGAGTTCGGCGGTGCGCCGCGCGATGGGCAATCTGCGCGAGGTGCTGGTGCACAAGCTGCGCCACGAGCAGGTCGAGCAGGAAACGCTCCACCAGATCGTCGCGCTGATCGACGACGCCGCGCAGAAGATCGAGCGGCTGTGATGGCCTATACCGCAACCGCCCGCGTGCCGACCGCCTCGGCGAGCAAATACCTCCAGCAGACGTGCAAGCATTGGGAGCACACTCTGGCGGTGGTGTTCACCCCCGAACATGGGACGATCGTCTTCCCCAAGGATGCGCGCGGCGCCGCGCATCCCGGTGATGCGACGGTGACGTTCGATGCGCATCCCGATGTGCTTGAGGTGCGGATCGACGCGACGTCGGTCGAGCAGCTCGAGGGCCTGAAGGGCGCCGTCGCGCGCCATGTCGATCGCTTCGCGTTTCGCGAGGCGCCGCTGAGTTATGACTGGCGATAAGACCTGTCCGCCGTGTGGCTGACCCGCGATCCGCGCTTCCCACAGGGGATGCCGGGTCGCGGGCATCGACCGCTTTACGCGGCGTGCGCGGCGCCGGTCGGGTGCCCGGAAGCGCGGCGCTCGAGTACCTTGAGATAGGTGTCGAGCACGACCTGGTTGATCCGCTCCCATTGATAGGCCGCTGCCGCGGCGTGGCCTGCAGCGCCTGCGCTGTGGCGGAACGTGTCGTCCTCGCAGAGGCGCTGGAGCGCATCGGCATAGCCCTCGATATCGGTCGGCGGGACGATCAGCCCGGTCACGCCATCGGCGATCAGCCCGACCGCACCCGACGCGCGCGCCGCGACCACGGGGACGCCCGCTGCCATCGCCTCGAGCGTGACGTTGCCGAAGGTTTCGGTGAGGCTCGGGTTGAAGAACACATCCATCGACGCGACAGCACGCCCGAGATCGTCGCCGGTCAGATACCCCGCGAACACTGCATTGGGCGCTTGCTGCGCGAACCAGTCGCGCGCGGGGCCTTCGCCGACGACGAAGGTGCGATGCTTGACGCCGCGCTGGTCGAGCGCGCGCAGCGCCTGCGCGAACACATCGAGGCCCTTTTCCTTGACCAGCCGGCCGAGGAACCCGACCGCGATCTCGTCATCGGCGATGCCGAGGCTGCGGCGCCACGCGAGATCGCGCCGCGCGGGGTTGAAGCGTTCGGGATTGACGCCGCGCGACCAGCGCGTGACCGGCGTCGGCACGCCCCAATCGTGCAGGATCTCGCCCATCATCTGGCTCGGCGCGAGCACTTCGTCGACGCGGCTGTAGAAGCGCTTTTGCGCGCGGATCATCATCGGCACCAGAAACCCGAGCCCGTAATAGCTCATATAGGTCTCGAAGCGCGTATGGTACGAAGCGACGCACGCGATGTCGTGCTTCTCGGCATAAGCGAGCGCCTTGTGGCCGAGCCAGTCGGGCGCCGAGAGGTGGATCAGGTTCGGCGCGAACGCCGCGAGATCGCGCCGCACGCGATTGCCCATGCCGCGCGTCAGCTTGTATTCGCCGCGCAGCGGGATCTTGATCGAGGGTGCGCTGACAAGGTCGCCGGTCGGCGGAAAGGCTGGCGTGCGGCTGGTGGGGGCATAGACGCGCACCTTGACGCCGCGGCTCAGCAAATGGCCGACGAGCAAATTGAGCGTCTGGTTCGCACCATCGCGGGTATAGTTATAGTTGCCGCTGAAGAGCGCGACACGGAGATCGGAAGCTTGCATCGGATGGCGCCATAGCGAAGCGCGGGGCGCGTGACTATCTCCTGCACGCCATCGTGGCGCGCCAAAGGAGTTCGCAATGCCCGATCTTTCCGCTTTCCCGATCACCAAGCGCTGGCCGGCACAGCATCCCGAGCGGTTGCAGCTCTATTCGTTGCCGACCCCGAATGGCGTCAAGGTCTCGATCATGCTCGAGGAAACCGGGCTGGCGTACGAGCCGCATCTGGTCGATTTTGCGAAGGACGACCAGAAGACCCCCGAATTCGAATCGCTCAACCCCAATGGCAAGATCCCCGCGATCCTCGATCCCGACGGCCCGGGCGGTGCGCCGCTGGCTTTGTTCGAATCGGGTGCGATTCTGCTTTACCTTGCCGAGAAGACCGGCCGGTTCCTGCCGAGCGACCCGGTCGCGCGGCTTCAGGCGATCCAGTGGGTGATGTTCCAGATGGGCGGCGTCGGCCCGATGTTCGGCCAGATGGGCTTCTTCGTGAAGTTCGCCGGCAAGGACTTCGAGGACAAGCGTCCGCGCGACCGCTATGTCGCCGAGGTCAGGCGCTTGCTCGGCGTGATGGATGTCGCGCTCGCCGACAAGCGCTGGTTTGTTGGCGAGGACTATACGATCGCCGATATCGCGATGCTGGGTTGGGTGAACGCGGTTGTCGACTTTTACGGCGCGGGCGAGCTTGTCGGGTTCGACGACTTTGCCAACGTCAAGGCGTGGCTCGCGCGTGGGCTCGCGCGGCCGGCGGTGCAGCGCGGGCTCACCATCCCGGCGCGCGCGTAGCGCTCACGCGGCGGCGTGGACTTGCGCAAAGCCTTCGAAATAGCCGCGCACGGTCGGGTCGGTGATCGGCTCGACCAGCGTGGCGACGGTTTCGGGGAGCGTTATTGCATCGCCGCCTCCCGTGCCGCCGCGGTTGAAGCCCATCGCCCATTGGCCAAAGGTCGGCGTATCGATCGTCGTGCGCGAGAGGATGACGACGGCGTGGTGGCGCGGATCGGCCTTGATCCTGTTGAAGACCGTCTCGACGGCAGCTTCCGGGCCTTCGAGCGCCTGGAGGAAGCGGCGTCCACCCGCGACGAGCAGGCCGGTCACGCCGACGGCGGCATTGTTACGGCGTGATGCGATCAGGATAGCATCGAGTTCCACCGTCGTGAGCGGGGATCGGGTGCTGCTTATATAGATAAGACGCTGCATGCTTACGCTCCAGACCTGGAACCTCCGGTTTCTGCGCAAAGCGCGAAAGAACGGTTAAGATCTCGCGCTACGACATTTTGAAAGCGCATAAAGGTACAGCGTCGGAAAATCTGTTCCCCTCTCGTTCTCCGCTCGCTATGCTCGTCCCATGGCCAAACCTCAAAAACGCTATGTCTGCCAGGCCTGTGGATCGGTGTCGCACCGCTGGCAGGGGCAGTGCGCCGACTGCGCCGAATGGAACACGCTGGTCGAGGAAGCAGGCGGCGGCACCGTGACGCCGTTCCAGGCCAAGCATAACCTCCAGTCGGGCGGGCGGACGATGACGCTGGTCGGGCTCGATGCCGAGATCGAGCTGCCCGAACGGATGACGTCGGGAATCGCCGAGCTCGACCGCGCACTGGGCGGTGGCTTTGTCGAGGGATCGGCGACGCTGATCGGCGGCGATCCCGGGATCGGCAAGTCGACGCTGCTGCTGCAGGCGGCGGCGAAGATGGCGCTCGCGGGCCTGAGCGTTGCGTACGTCTCGGGCGAGGAAGCTGCCGATCAGGTCCGCCTGCGCGCGCGGCGTCTCGGACTGGGGCATGCGCCGGTTCAGCTCGCGGCGGCGAGTTCGACGCGCGATATCCTGACGACGCTGGGGCAGGGGCAGCCACCCGCCTTGCTCGTGATCGATTCGATCCAGACGATGCACAGCGACTTGATCGAAGGCGCGCCGGGCACCGTCAGCCAGGTACGGGCGTCGGCACAGGAGCTGATCCGCTTCGCCAAGGAGCGCGGGACGGCAGTGGTGCTGGTCGGCCATGTCACCAAGGACGGGTCGATCGCGGGGCCGCGCGTGCTCGAACATATGGTCGACACCGTGCTGAGCTTCGAGGGCGAGCGCAGCCACCAATATCGCATCCTGCGCGCGATCAAGAACCGCTTTGGCGGGACCGACGAGATCGGCGTGTTCGCGATGGTCTCGGAAGGCTTGTCCGAGGTCGGAAATCCCTCGGCGTTGTTCCTTACGCAGCGCGACGAGGGGATGACGGGGACGACGGTGTTCCCCGCGCTCGAGGGCACGCGGCCGGTGCTGGTCGAGATCCAGGCGCTCGTCGTACGCCTCGCAAGTGGGGCGACGCCGCGGCGCGCGGTGGTCGGCTGGGACAGCGGGCGGCTCGCGATGGTGCTCGCGGTGCTCGAGGCGCGGTGTGGGCTGAGTTTCTCGTCGAGCGAAGTCTATCTCAACATTGCCGGCGGCTACCGCGTGCAGGATCCGGCGGCCGATCTCGCGGTGGCGGCGGCGTTGATCTCGGCGCTGTCCGAGCGGCCGGTGCCCGCCGACGCGGTGGTGTTTGGCGAGCTTGCGCTGTCGGGCGAGGTGCGGCCGGTGGCGCACGGCGCGCTGCGGCTGAAGGAAGCGGGCAAGCTCGGTTTCGAGCGAGCGTTGCTGCCCGCGGCGGTGCAAGACGACAAGAGCGGGTTGAAGCTGACCGGCTTCCGCACGCTCGGGAGTTTCGTCGAGCATATGCTTGGACGATAGCAGCCCCTCGACTTAACCCATCGCTCGGCGATAAGGCGCGGGGATGCATCTTACCGCGCTCGATATCCTTGTCCTGCTGACCATCGGCGGATCCGCCACGCTCGGGCTGGTGCGCGGGTTCGTCACCGAAGTGCTCTCGCTGTTCGCCTGGGTGGCGATCGTGTTCGCGGTAAAGCTGTTCCACGTGCCGCTGACGCATGCGCTGACCGGCATGGTCGGGACCACCACGGGCGCTGCTGTGCTCGCCTTCGCGATCCTTGGAGGCGTGACCTATTTCGGCGGGCGGATGGTCGCCAATGCGATCGGCGCGCGCACGCGCGATTCGATCCTCGGGCCGGTCGACCGCGCGCTCGGCTTCGGCTTCGGCGCGCTGAAGGGGCTGATCCTGGCGAGCCTCGCCTTCCTGCTCGTCGTGCTGATGACCGATACGATGAGCGGCGGCCCGACGCACCGGCCCGAATGGCTGACCCAGGCCAAGGTCTATCCCCTGCTCAACACGACCAGCGCGAGCATCGCCGACTTCGTCGATCGCCGCCGCCGTGGCGAGCCGGTGTTCGGCCCGGCCCATGTGCGGACGCCGCGCGCCGCCGAGCCCGACAACGCCGCCGACTGACCGCGGCGGGGTGACGCGCGCGGCGAGCCCGCCTACATAGGCGGCATGACCGCGCCGCTCTACACCACCGAGATCCTTCGCCTCTCGACGACGATTCCGCACCATCAGCGTTTGCCCGATCCGATGGGCTCGTCGGAGAAGCGCTCGCCGGTGTGCGGCAGCCGCGTGACGGTCGACGTCAACATGGATCGCGACGGGCGGGTCGCCGAGCTCGGGATGCTGGTGCGCGCCTGTGCGCTGGGCCAGGCATCGGCGTCGCTGATGGGGGCCGAGGTGATCGGCAAGACCCCCGCCGAACTCGTCGCAGCGCGCGATGCGCTGGCTGCCTGGCTGGCGAGCGAGGGGCCGCCGCCGAGCTGGACGGGGCTCGAGCTGTTCGCGCCCGCGCTGCCGCACAGCGCGCGCCATGCCTCGATCCGGCTGGCCTTCGAGGCGGCGGCCGAGGCGGCGCAAGCCGCTGCCGGCAAGGCACCGGCATGAGCGAATCGCTGCTGCTCGATGGCGTCATCCTCGGCGGCTTCGCGCTCGTCTTCGTCCTGATCTTCCGCCGCTTCGGGCTCGGTGCGACGCTCGGCTATCTCGTCGCGGGCGCGGTGGTCGGGCCGCAAGTGCTGCATCTGGTCGGCAATGCCGAATCGAAGATGGGCATCGCCGAGCTCGGCATCATCTTGCTGCTGTTCATCGTCGGGCTCGAGCTCAACCCGACGCGGCTGTGGGCGCTCAAGAAGGAAATCTTCGGGCTTGGCCTGATGCAGGTCGTGCTGTGCGGACTCGCGGTGACGGGCGTGGTCTGGCTTTCGACGCGGCTCGGCGGATCGCCGCAGCATTTCTCCTGGGCCGCGGCGCTCGTGCTCGGCCTGCCGCTCGCGCTGTCTTCGACCGCGCAGGTTTTGCCGATGCTGCAATCGGCGGGGCGGCTGCGCACCCCGTTCGGGGAGCGCGCCTTCTCGATCCTGCTGTTCCAGGATCTGTCGATCGTGCCCTTGATCACGCTCGTCACGGTCTTGTCGCGCAATCCCGCCGATGCCGGTGGTCCGCCGGGATGGCTGCTGTTCCTCTACACCGTCGGTGCGGTGGCGGGGCTGGTCGCTGCCGGACGCTTCCTGCTGCGGCCGCTGTTCCGAATCATCGGCAATATGGGCGAGCGCGAGATGTTCGTGTTTGCCGCTTTGTTCACTGTGATCGGCGCGGCGGCGATCATGGAATCGCTCGGCCTGTCGACCGCGCTCGGCGCGTTCGTCGCGGGCGTGATGCTCGCCGACAGCCCGTATCGGCATGAACTGGAAGCAGATGTCGAGCCGTTCCGCTCGATCCTGCTCGGGCTGTTCTTCCTCGCGGTCGGGATGATGCTCGACCTGCATGCGATCGCCGAGCGGCCGTTCTTCGTCATCGGCATGGCGCTGGCGCTGATTGCTACCAAGGCGCTGATCATCTTCGGCATCGGCATGCTGTTCAAGATGAAGTGGCGCGCGGCGCTCGCGCTCGGGCTGTTGCTGAGCCAGGGCGGCGAGTTCGGCTTCGTGCTGTTCGCGCAGGCGCAGCACGCCTTCCTGATCGCGCCCGAGGCGGCGAGCCTGTTCGGCGCGATCGTCACGCTGTCGATGGCGACGACGCCGTTCCTGATGATGATCACGCAGCGCATCCGCGAAGAGCCGATCATCGCCGGCGAGCGCGACGGGCCGACCGCGGACGGCGCCAACGCGCTGATCGTCGGCTATGGGCGCTTCGGCCAGACCGTCGCGCAGATGCTGATCGCGCAAGGGGTCCCGGTGACGCTGATCGACACCGATATCGAGATGATCGACATCGCGAGCGAGTTCGGCGCGAAGGTCTATTATGGCGACGGCACGCGGCTCGACATGCTGCGCCAGGCGGGGGCGGGGGAGGCCGAGCTGATCATGTTCTGCATGGACGGCGACCAGATTTCTGCCGATCTCGTCAAGGGCGTGAAGGAGGCGTTCCCGCACGCCTCGATCTATGTCCGCGCCTATGATCGCCGCGCGGTGATCAAGCTCAAGGGCGCGCCGCTCGACGGGGTGGTGCGCGAGGTGCTCGAATCGGCGGTGAAGATGGGGCGGATGGCGCTCAAGAGCATCGGCGTCGACCAGGCCGAGATCGACCGCACCGAGGACACCTATCGCCGCAAGGACAAAGAGCGGCTGCGCGCGCAAGTCGCCGCGGGCGACATCCGCGCCGCGCGCGAGAAGATCATCACGCAGCACGAACGCGAATCGGCGCTGCCCGAGGACGAAGCATCGGTGGAGGAACCACGATGAACTGGATTGCCATTCTCGCTGCGCTGTCGGGGGCGCTGGCGATCGGCGCGGGCGCGTTCGGCGCGCATGGCGCGGGCAAGGACGCGGCCGAATGGCTCAAGACCGGCGCGCATTATCAGCTGATCCATGCGGTCGCGGCGCTCGTCGCGCTGAAGATGGAAGCGCGCGGGCCGGCGTGGCTGTTCCTCGCCGGCGGCGCGATTTTTGCGGGCTCGCTCTACCTGATGGCGCTCGGCGCGCCGCGCTGGTTCGGCGCGATCACGCCGATCGGCGGCGCAGCGCTGATCGCCGGCTGGCTGTGGCTGGCCTGGATCGCCCGGGGGTAAGCGACGCACGGATCGGTTGACTCGATGGACCCCCAGACGCGCGATCGACCGGGGCGATCGTTTCCGTTTTTGTACCGATGCGGATCCCGGGGGACCCTTCCAAACGCCGCTGCAACAGTATCATGTGCGGTGGGTTGTAGGACAGCAGAATGGTGTGCGCCCAATCGTGACGAAGAGCGGAAATGGTGCTGGATCATCTCACGCTCGACGTGGGGTTTGTGTTGCTGTCGCGGGCGGTCTTTGCGAGCCTGATAGCGTAACGAGTCCGAGTTGCGAGGTTGGTGGGATTGCCACCAGCTATCGCCGCCAAATCCTCCCGTGCGCCGTTACCCGCTCTTTGCGGCGCGGCGACAGCGTTCCGAGCAATAGACGACGTTGTCCCAGTCGCGCGCCCATTTCTTGCGCCAGGCAAAGGGGCGCTGGCAGACCGGGCAGGTCTTTTCGGGCAGGTTCGCCTTGGCGATGCCTTGGGGCATGAGGGGGGCCTTCCTGGTGCTGCGCGTGGACCGACGCTCAGGCGTCGAGAAACGCCCGGACGTCGGCGAGGTTCACCGATATGTCGAGGAAGGTCCCACCGATCCCGCGCGCGAGCAGGAAGGGGAGCTTGCCCGCGTCCATCTTCTTGTCGTGGAGCATGTGCGCGACGAGGGTCTCGCCATCGGCCTCGATCCCGGCCGCCGCTACACCATCGGGCAAGCCGATCGCGCGCAAATGCGCCGCGACGCGATCGGCATCGGCGGCGGGTGCGAGCCCGCGCGCCGCCGAATAGCCGAACGCCAGCGCCATCCCGGCGGCGACGCCCTCGCCGTGGAGCAAGCGGTCGGAGAAACCAGCCTCGGCCTCGAGCGCATGGCCGAAGGTGTGGCCGAGGTTGAGCAAGGCGCGCTTGCCGGTCGTCTCGCGCTCGTCCTCGGCGACGATCCGCGCCTTGGCGGCGACCGAATGCGCGATGGCGTAGGCGCGCGCGGCGGGATCACCGGCGACCAAGGCGGGCGCGTTCGCCTCGCACCATTCGAAAAAGGCGGGGTCGTCGATCAGCCCGTATTTCACGACCTCGGCATAGCCCGCGCGGACGTGGCGCAGCGGCAGCGTGTCGAGCACATCCGGGTCGATCAGCACCAAGGCGGGCTGGTGGAACGCGCCGACCAGGTTCTTGCCGGCGCGTGAATTGATCGCGGTCTTGCCGCCGACCGACGAATCGACCTGTGCGAGCAGCGTCGTCGGGATCTGGACGAAGCCGCAGCCGCGCTTGACGATGCTGCACGCGAAGCCGACCAGATCGCCGATCACGCCCCCGCCAAGCGCCACGACATGATCGCCGCGCTCGATGCCGAGCTCGAGCAGCCGGTCGGTGAGCTGTTCGAGCATCGCCCAGCTCTTGGTGCCCTCGCCCGGCGGCAGCACGATCGCGTCGCTCTCGACCCCCGCCGCGGTGAGCGACGCCTGCAGCGTCGCCAGATGCGGCAGGACGTTCTCGTCGGTGACGATCGCCATCCGCCGTCCGCGCGACAAGGGCTTCAGCCAATCGGCCGCCCGCGCGAGGACGCCGGCTTCGATCACGACGTCGTAACTGCGCGAACCGAGCGCCACGGGGATGGTCGTCATATCTTGCCGAGCGCTTTCAGGATGGCGTTGACGGTCGCGTCGTGCGGCGCACGGTGGCTCGAGACGCGGAGGTGTGCCGTCGCGTAGAACGGGTTGCGCACGCGCGCCAGTTCTTCGAGCACCGCGAGCGGATCGCGATTGCGCAGCAGCGGGCGGGTGTCGCGGCGCGAGACGCGCTCGACGAGCACCGCGGGCTTCGCGTCGAGCCAGATCGCAAAGCCGTTCGAAAGGATCGCAGCGCGCGTCTGCGGATCGACAAAGGCACCGCCGCCGGTCGCGATGACGCGGCGCTCGCCGTCCATCAGCCGCGCGATCACGCGGCGTTCGCCGTCGCGGAAATGCGCTTCGCCGAATCGCTCGAAGATTTCGGACACCGCCATGCCGGCGGCGATCTCGATCTCGGTATCGGCGTCGACGAAGGGGAGGTCGAGGCGCGTGGCGAGCCTGCGCCCGACGGTCGATTTGCCGGCCCCCATCAATCCCACCAGCACGATCGGCTGGCCGGTCCAGATGGGCGGTTCGGGCGGAGAGGGGGCGGGGCTTTGCAACATCGAAGCGAGCGCTATACAGCGCACCTGCGTCTCGGGCAAAAGCTTGGTCGTTGCCCATTTTCAGTTTGTTGCAGGTTGTGAGCCCATGCCCCGTTCGATCGTCGCTCTCATCGTCGTCCTCGTGGTGGTGGTCGCTTTGCTGTTCGGCCTCTCGCGTCTGTCGCACGAAAAGCCGCTGAAGCATGTAGAGAAGGCCGTCCCGCTTGCGAATCTCCAGAAGTAAGGTCGCGATCGCCGCGCTGGCCGCGGCGCTGGCGATTCCGGCGCTAGGCCAGGACAAGCCCGAATCGATTCTTCCGCCCGGCTTCGGTGATCCGACGCCGCCGCCGAGCGCACCGCGTCCGCGCGCTGCCCAGCCGAATCGGCCCGACGCCGCGCCGACCGCGGCGCGGCCGGCGGCCCCTGCGGCGGCTCCGCTCGTTCCCGCCCCGCTCGGTCTCACACCGCTCGGTCCCGGAGGCCCCGATGCCGCGCCGACGCCGCTCGCAACGCCGGTGCCGACCGTCGCGCCCCCTGCGGCGACCGATTTTGCGGCGTTCGTTCGCGCCGACATGCCGGCGTACGCCCGCCGCTCGCTGGCGCAGGTCGGCGTCGTCGGCCCGGCACAGGGCGCGATGGCAACCGACGCGTTCGGCCGCGCCAATGGCCGCTATCTCGAAACACTGATGCGGCGGCTGAACCCGCCGGTCGCGTCGCGCTGGGTGTCGATCGTGCTGCGGCGCGCCTTGCTCGCGCGCGTCGATACGCCGCGCGGTGTCAACGGCGCGGACTTCGCCGCCGAGCGCGCGTGGCTGCTGGTGCGGATGGGCGAATCGGTCGCCGCGCGGGCGATGGTGCAAGCTGTCGATACCGAAGATTACACGCCCAAGATGTTCGTCGCGGCGATGCAGGCGGCGCTCGCTGCGGGCGATCCCGCGGCGTTGTGCCCGGCGGTCGAGGCGGGCGCGACGCTTGGCGCCGAGCGCGGCTGGATCCTCGCGCGCGCGATGTGCGCTGGCCTGTCGGGAATGCCCGCGAAGGTGCAGCCGTTGCTGACCCAGGCGCGGCGGACGCGGCTGGCCGGGGACGTCGACCTGTTGCTTGCGCAGAAGGTTGCCGGCACCGGGCAGAGCGGTCGTCAGGCGGTCACGATCGAGTGGGACGATGTCTCGCAACTGACCGCATGGCGCTATGGCCTCGCCACGGCCGCTGGGGTCGAGATCCCGGCGACGCTGCTCGCGACGGGAACGCCTGCGGTCGACGGCTGGCGTGCGCTTGCGCCGACGCTCGCGCCGAACGTCCGCGCGGCGGCGGCCGAGCTTGCGGCGGCACGCGGGATCCTGTCGAGCGCGGCGCTGATCGACCTCTACAGCGCGATCGACGCCGGGGACGACCAGTCGGTCGCCGAAGCGGGCATCGCCCGCGACTTGCGCGCGTCGTATGACGCGAGCAACGTGGCGGGGCGTGCCGATGCGCTCAAGCGGCTGTGGGACGAACCCAAGACCGATGAAGGCCGCTATGCGCGGCTCGTGCTCACCGCGGGCGCGGCGGCGCGGTTGCCGCAGACGCTCGAGAAGCCCGATATCGACCGCATCGTTGCGGCGATTCTGAGTGCGGGGCTTGATCCACGCGCGATGCGCTGGCGCGAAAAGGCCGAGCGCGGCAGCAATGCCTGGGCGATGCTGACGCTGGTCGACCCGGCCGAGCCGGTGGCGAGTTATGACGAGGTCAGCGCCTATGCCGGCGCGAACGATTCGGACGGGCTCAAGCGGCGGATGTTCTTTGCTGGCCTGACGGGGCTGGGCCGGATGTCGGCGAGCGAGATCGAGCGCGGCGCGCGGACGCTCGGCGTGCGCGTCGGGCGCGAGGACAGCTGGACGCGGGCGCTCAAGACCGCGGTCGTCGACCGCGAGCCCGGCACGGTGGCGTTGCTGGCGGCGGTGGGGATGCAGACGCGTGCGTGGCGCGGCGTGTCGCCCGAGGCTCTCTATCACATCGTGACCGCGCTGCGTGCGGTCGGCCTGCCCGGCGAGGCCAAGATGGTCGCGGTCGAGGCGATGAGCCGGTTGTGACCAAGCCGTCGGCAGCGGGCGGGGACCGCGCGCTGATCGAGCGATTTCTCGAGATGATGGTCGCCGAATCGGGGGCGGCGAAGAATACCGTGCTCGCCTATCGCAGCGATCTCGAGCTTGCCTCGGGGTTTCTTGAAGGGCGCTTGAGCGCTGCCGGTGCCGAGGATCTCGCGCGGCTCGGTGGCGAATGGCTTGCGCTGTCGAAGGCGAGCGTGGCGCGCAAATCGGCGGCGTTGCGGCGCTTTTTCGCGTTCCTGGTCGATGAGGGGTTTCGCAGCGACGATCCGGGTGCCGCGCTCCCACGGCCTGGCGCATCGCGCGGGCTGCCCAAGGTGCTCGACCATGCCGATATCGACCGGCTGTTTGCCGCGATCAGTGCGCGAATCGCACGCGAGCCGCCCGATCCCAACGACCTGCGGCTCGCCGCGTTGGTCGAATTGCTTTACGGATCGGGGCTGCGCGCGACCGAGCTGATGTCGCTGCCGCGCCGCGCGGTGGCGCCCGACCGGCCGTATCTCATCCTGCGCGGCAAGGGCGGCAAGGAGCGGCTCGTCCCGCTCTCCGATCGCGCCCGTGCGGCGGTGGCGGTGTGGCGGTTGCATGTCCCCGAAGAGAGCCCGTGGCTGTTCCCCTCGGGCAAGAGCCATCTCAGCCGGATCCGGCTGTATCAGCTGCTCAAGGGCCTGGCGGGCGAGGCGGGGATTCCGCCCGATCGCGTCAGTCCGCACGTGCTGCGCCATGCCTTTGCGACGCACTTGCTGGCGGGCGGGGCCGATCTTCGCGCGCTGCAATCGATGCTCGGCCATGCCGATATCGCGACGACCGAAATCTACACGCATGTCGATGCGAGCCGGCTCGTGGAGCTCGTCAATACGCGCCATCCGCTTGCCGAGGCGACAGCGCGCGTTGACGCAAAGCGCGGCGGGCCTTAACCGCCGCTGGCTATGGCAAGTTTCCTCGATTTCGAAAAACCGATCGCCGAGCTTCAGAGCCGGATCGACGAGCTGCGCGAGACCGCGTCCGAAGGGACGGTCGATATCGGCGCGGAAGTCGGCAGGCTCCAGGCAAAGTCCGACAAGCTGCTGCGCGACACCTATTCCAGGCTAACCCCGTGGCAGAAGGCGCAAGTCGCGCGCCACGGCGAGCGGCCGCATTTCAAGAACTATGTCGCTGGCCTATTCGAGGATTTCATGCTGCTCGCGGGCGACCGCGCGTTCGGTGACGATCAGGCGATCCTCGGCGGCTTTGCGACGTTTCGCGGGCGCCGCATCCTCGTGATCGGTCACGAGCGCGGCGACGATACCGCGAGCCGGCTCAAGCACAATTTCGGGATGGGCAAGCCTGAGGGCTATCGCAAGGCGATTCGCCTGATGCAGCTCGCCGATCGCTTCGGCCTGCCCGTAGTGACGCTGGTCGACACCAACGGCGCGTTTCCCGGCATCCAGGCCGAGGAGCGCGGCCAGGCCGAGGCGATCGCGCGCTCGACCGAGGCGTGCCTTGCGCTCGGCGTGCCGATGGTCGCGGCGGTGGTCGGCGAGGGCGGTTCGGGCGGCGCGATCGCGCTGGCGGCCGGCAATATCGTGATGATGTTCGAACATGCGATCTACGCGGTGATCACGCCCGAGGGCTGCGCGTCGATCCTGTGGCGCACCGCCGACAAGGCGCCGGAAGCGGCCGAGGCGATGAAGATCACGGCGCAGGACCTCAAGGGTCTCGGCGTCATCGACACGATCGTTCCCGAGCCGCTTGGCGGTGCGCAGCGCGATCCGGCCACGGCGATCGCGGCGCTCGGCGATGCGATCGAGGCGGCGTTGATCAAGCTCGACGGCAAGACTCCCACCGAGTTGCGCCGCAGCCGGCGCGAGAAGTTCCTGGCGATGGGGCGGCTCTAAGCCGCTCCGCGGCTTGCCGACTCGACCGGACTGCATCGTCCCCGAAATGTTGGTGAAGATCGGCACGCGCTGATTGCCCGCCACCTGCATCGTGGCAATCGCGGCCACCGCGCCCAACGTCGCGATCAGCCCGTATTCGATATGAGTCGCGCTTTTCGCGTCCCCCCCAAAGTTCGCATCGAACCTCTCCCATCTCGATCTTTATAGGCGGGGATGCGGGCGTTTCAGAAAAATGCGATTGCGTAGCGATGCGCATACAAAGACGGGCGGCAAGACCATCGTCCTGCCGCCCGCCCATTGTCGCCGAAGCGGCAAAGCTTACGTGGCGCCCGACTTCATCGAACCCGAGACGTTGGTGAACGTGGTCTTGAGCTGGTTACCCAGGCCCTGCATCGCGGCAATCGCCGCAACGGCGATGAGCGCTGCGATCAGGCCGTATTCGATCGCGGTCGCGCCCTTCGAATTCTTGATGAAATTGCGGATGGTCTTCATGATTCCGGTCTCCGTAGGTAAATGCTTCAGTACCCGGTCGGGCCGGGATCCCGGACCAACAATGCCTTTGTAGAAGGACAGAGTTGATAAAAGTTTAAGGCGGGGCGTGCCGTACGCGGGTTAATTCGCGGAACGCGCGGCGCTGACCTGGGCACTGACATTGCCCCACATGCCGACGGTGGTATTGGCGACTTGCGTCAGGGAAGCGATCATCGCGATCACGACGAGCGCGGCGATCAGCCCATATTCGATAGCGGTGCCACCCCGGCGGTCGCCAAGCAGAGATTTCAGCAGTCGGATGATCATGGCGATACTCTCTGAGCCAGGTTCCGGCGTTTGATACCTAAGGATGATTAACGAATGTCTAAACCTTTGGGAGCGGGCGAGGCGGCCTCGCTGATGCCGGTGGTTGCGGCATCGTTGATCGATCGCGACGGGCGCGTGCTGGTGCAGCTGCGCCCGCCCGGTAAGGCGATGGCGGGGCTGTGGGAGTTTCCCGGCGGGAAGGTCGAGCCAGGCGAGACACCCGAGGCGGCGCTGGTGCGCGAGCTCGAGGAGGAATTGGGGATCGTCTTTGCGCAAGACGCGCTGGCGCCGCTGACCTTCGCCAGCGCGGCGTTGCCCGGACGCCATTTGCTGCTGCTGCTCTATGTCTGCCGCGCGTGGGGCGGGGTGCCGCAAGCGCTCGATGCGACCGCGCTCGCGTGGCACGCACCAGCGGCACTGCGCAACCTGGCGATGCCGCCGGCCGACTGGCCGTTCATCGCTGCGCTCGAGGATATCGGGGACGACCGCTAGGATCGTCGCGCCTGCCGCGCCGCGGGGCAGGAAAGAATATGGAGGCCCGACCGGGAATCGAACCCGGGTGCGAGGATTTGCAGTCCTCTACGTCACCACTCCGCCATCGGGCCACGAGACGCTGTGGGGCGTTTCGGGGAGGCGCGCTGATGCAGGGGCGCACGCGCGCTGTCAACCGCGGGCGTGCAAAAATGCCGCTAAGCGTCGCTTGGCGTAGCCTTTCCATCACGATAGAAGCGAGCGCAGCAAACGAGTGTATTGCACAGCTACAACAGTTGTGCAAAGCTGATGTCCGACAAGGGTGTGGTTCGATGACAGTGACGACGCAGGATTCCGAGATGGTGGCGATGCGCCACGCAATGGTGGCCAGCCAGCTTCGCACCAATGCGGTGAGCGATGCGCGCGTGGTGGCCGCGATGGACAGCGTCCCGCGCGAAGCCTTCGTGCCCGCCGATGCGCAGGCGATCGCGTATCGCGATACCGCAGTGCCGCTCGGCCATGGCCGCGCGCAGAACGTGCCGATCGCGACCGGGCGCCTGCTGACCCAGGCTGAACTGCGCGCGACCGACCGCGTGCTGCTCGTCGGCGCGGCGGGCGGCTATACCGCGGCGGTGCTGTCGCATCTGGTGGATTCGGTCGTCGCGCTCGAATGCGAGCCGGCACTGGCGGCAGCGGCGCGCACGGCCTTGGCCGATGCCACCAACGTGACCGTGGTCGAGGGTCCGCTCGAGGCGGGCCACGCTGCCGGTGCGCCGTACGACGTGCTCGTCATCGACGGCGCGGTCGAGGCAGTGTCCGACGCGCTGGTTGCGCAAGTCGCGATCGGCGGGCGGGTCGTCACGGGGATCGCCGATCGCGGCATGACGCGGCTGACCTCGGGCCGCAAGACTGCGGGCGGCTTTGCGCTGCTCGATTTTGCCGACATCGATTGCGTTCCGCTGCCGGGCTTCTCGCGGCCGCGCTCCTTCACGTTCTGATCAGAAAGACACGCCGAGCCATGCGCGCACTCTTTTTCGTCACCGGTACAGCGCTGCTCGCTCTGGTCGCAGCACCGCTGTCGGCGGAAACGCTGCGCGAGGCCTTGGTCAAGGCGTATAACACCAACCCGACGCTCGCCGCGCAACGCGCGAGCCAGCGCGGGGTGGACGAGAACGTGCCGATCATCCGGTCGCAGGGGCTGCCCGGCGTTCAGCTGCAAAGCACCTACACCGAGAATGTCGTGAAGGCGGCGAACAGCTTTGTCTCGCCCGATCGCCAGGCCGGGGCGAGCGTGACGCTCGCGGTGCCGATCTACAGCGGCGGCGCGGTCCGCAACGGCATTCGCGCTGCACAGACGCGAGTCGAGAGCGGGCAGCAGAGCTTGCGCGGGACCGAGGCGAGCTTGTTCACCACCGTGGTCGGCGCGTATATGGACGTGATCCGCGACGAGGCGATCGTCGGGCTCAACACGCAGAACGTCCGCGTGCTTGAGGTCAACCTTCAGGCCAGCCGCGATCGGTTCCAGGTCGGCGACCTGACCCGCACCGACGTCGCGCAATCCGAGGCGCGTCTCGCGGTCGCGCGCAGCCAGCTGCAATCGTCGCAAGCGCAGCTGATCACCAGCCGCGAGAGCTATATCCGCTTCGTCGGCACCGAGCCCGGCCGGCTCGACACGCCGCCCGACCTGCCCAATCTGCCGGCCGAACCCGATGTCGCGGTCGATGTCGCGTTGAAGAACAATCCGACCTTGCTCGCGGCGGCCAAGGCGCGCGATGCGGCGGGCTATGATATCGGCGTTGCACGCGCCAACCGCTTGCCGACGGTCGCGGTCAATGTTGGCGGCAACTATTATAATTATCTTGGCTCGCTCGGCTCGGGCACGGGGGTTGCGGTCCGACAGAGCGGGAAGGCGGCCACGGTCGGGCTCGGGTTGACGATGCCCTTATATCAGGGCGGCCGCCCCGCCGCGCAGATTCGCCAGGCGCAAGACGCGCGGGTGCGGGCGATCGAACAAGTGACCGAGACCGAGCGCGGCGTCATCGCGCAGGCGCGGTCGGCCTATGCGGTGTGGAAATCCTCGCTCGAGACGATCGCGTCGAGCGAAGTCGCGGTCAACGCCAACAAGCTCTCGCTCGAGGGCGTCCGCGCCGAGAACAGCGTCGGCAACCGCACGATTCTCGACATCCTCAACGCCGAGCAGGAATTGCTCAACTCGCAGGTCACGCTCGTTACGGCGCAGCGGGACGCCTATGTCGCGGGCTTCGCCTTGCTAGCGGCGATGGGGGAGGCGGAAGCGCGCAATCTCGGGCTCGACGGCGGTCCGCTCTACGATCCGGTCGCACACTATACCAGCGTGCGGCACCGGATCTGGGATTGGTCGTCGGATCCTGACCCGGCGGTCACCGGCACGCGGACCAACGCCACGCGCCCGCAGACCGCGAAGATGACGCAACCGCTCGACCCAATTCTCGAAGCGCCAGTTGACAGAAGCGCGCCGATCACTGCAGGTAATGCGACGAAGAACCGTTAACCATCGGATCTACGCACAAACTAGGAATGCGGTAATGGGTGATCTGAGCGCGGAGCCATCGATGGAAGACATCCTTTCGTCGATCAAGCGCATCATCGCCGAGGAAAACGACGCGACGCCGGGCCGCAGCAAGCGCCCGCCGCGTTCGCTGCCGCCGCGCTCCGAAGCGGAACCCTTCCACCACGACATCCTCGAGCTGAGCGAGCCCGTCCATGAGCCGGAATATGCACGCGAGCCTGCCCCCCGTCCTGCGCCCGCAGCGGAGCCTGTAGCGGTGGCCGCCAAGCCTGCGCCGGCGTCCGTCGCGCCCGAACCGAGCCCCGAATCGCTGCTGTCGGCGCGCACCGCCGAAGCCTCGCGCAGCCCGCTCGACGCTTTGTCGCGGCTGGTGGTCAAGCCCGAGGTGACCGGATCGGACACGCTCGAGGGCGTGGTGCGCGAAATGCTGCGGCCGATGCTGCGTGACTGGCTCGACGCCAATCTCCCGACGATGGTCGAGGCGATGGTCGCGCGCGAGATCGATCGGATCACCGGCAAGTAAGACCTATCCGGCAAGACCGATTGCGGGAGCTGGCGGGTTCTGCTGTAACCTGCCGCCATGAAGATGCTTCTTGCCGCGACCGCCCTGAGCGCCGCTTTCGTCGCTGTTCCCGCAGCTGCCCGCCAACTCACCGTCGACGACGTCGTCGCGCTGTCGCGCGTCTCAGCGCCTGCGGTTTCGCCCGACGGGCGCTGGCTCGTGTGGCAGCAGCGCGAGACTGACTTGTCGATCGACGGCGGGCGTTTCGATTTGTGGCGGCTCGATCTCGCGCGCAAGGGCGCCGCGCCCGAGCGGCTTGCCGCCGAGGCCGAGGTCAATGAGACCGCACCGCAATTCTCGCACGACGGGCGGGCGGTCTATTTCCAGTCGGACAAGGGCGGCGACGACGCGGTCTGGTCGATCGGCATCGCGGGCGGTGCTGCGACGCGGCTGA
This sequence comes from Sphingomonas sp. 10B4, assembly GCF_035019905.1. Classification (NCBI taxonomy): domain Bacteria; kingdom Pseudomonadati; phylum Pseudomonadota; class Alphaproteobacteria; order Sphingomonadales; family Sphingomonadaceae; genus Sphingomonas; species Sphingomonas sp. 10B4. Next base: position 41,050 of record NZ_JASJVC010000012.1, read on the forward strand.
CGCAGTTCAAGGGCGGGATGGGCGGCTTCAAGGTCTCGCCGCAGGACGACAAATTGCTCGTCTGGGCGGATCGCCGTCCTGGCGCGCCGAGCCTGGAGCCGGCGATGGTCAAGAAGGATGACAATGCCGGCAACGGGCGCGTGTACGACCAGATGTTCGTGCGGCATTGGGCGAGCTGGTCCGACGGAACGCGCTCGCAACTGTTCGTGCTGCCGCTGACGCCGACGGGCGCGACGGGGAACGGCGTTCCGATCGAAGGCGCGCTCGTCGGCGATGCGCCCTCCAAGCCGTTCGGCGGCGGCGAGGAAGTGTCGTGGAGCGCCGATGGCAGGACCGTCTTCTTCGCGCTGCGCGAGGCGGGGCGGATCGAGCCGCTCTCGACCAATCTCGATATCTTCGCCGCGCCTGCGGATGGAGCGGCGGCGCCGACCAATCTGACCGCGGCGAACACGGGGACCGACACCTTTCCGACGGTGTCGCCCGATGGCAAATCGCTCGCCTGGGTCGCGATGAAGCGCGCCGGGTATGAAGCGGACCGGCAAGTGCTGATGCTCCGCGATCTGGCGAGCGGGCAGGTCCGCGCGCTGACGCAGGATTGGGATCGCTCGATCGGGTCGATCGCCTGGGCGCCCGACAGCAAAACGATCCTCGTCACCGCCGAGGACACGCAGGAAAATCCGATCTGGTCGGTCTCGCCGGTCAGCGGCAAGGTCACCCGGCTAACGCAGGCGGGCAACGTCACGGCGGTGCTGCCGACCGCGAGCGGCGTGGTGTTCGCGATGAATTCGCTGACCGCGCCTGATGATTTCTACCGGCTCACGGGCACCAAGACCGCGCGGCTGACCTCGGTCAACGCGACCAAGCTCGCCGGCATCGACATGCCGAGCGTGACCAAGTTCAGCTTCACCGGTGCGAACGCCGATACGGTGTGGGGCTATGCGGTCAAGCCCGCGGGCAGCACCGGGAAGGTGCCCGTCGCGTACATGGTGCATGGCGGCCCGCAGGGATCGAGCAACAACAGCTGGTCGTATCGCTGGAACCCGGCGGTGTTCGCGGGCGCTGGCTATGGCCTCGTCGCGGTCGATTTCCACGGGTCGACCGGGTACGGGCAGGCCTTCACCGATGCGATCCGGGGCAACTGGGGCGGGTGGCCGCTCGAGGATCTGCAGAAGGGCCTTGCCGCAGCGACGTCCAAGTTCAGCTGGCTCGACGGCGACAATGCGTGCGCGCTGGGGGCGTCGTACGGCGGCTATATGATGAACTGGATCGAGGGCAATTGGCCCGATCGCTTCAAGTGCATCGTCCAGCATGACGGCGTGTTCGACGCGCGCGCGATGGCGTACGAGACCGAGGAGCTGTGGTTCGACGAGTGGGAGCATGGCGGCAAGGCCTATTACGAAGACCCCGCCGCGTTCGAGAAATGGAACCCGGTCAACCATGTGACCGCGTGGAAGACGCCGCAGCTCGTCATCACCTCGGAGGGCGATTATCGTATTCCGTACACGCAGGGGATCGCGGCGTTCACCGCGCTCCAGCGGCGCGATATCCCGTCGCGGCTGGTGGTGTATCCGGGCGGGAGCCACTGGGTGCAGAAGCCCAATGAGAGCCGCCAATGGTATCGCGAAGTGCTGGGCTGGATGGGCAAGTGGACCGGGCGTGACGTGGCGGAGCCCGTGGTGGGCGCATCGGGCCGAAAGGGCGGGTGACCCTATCCCCCTCTCCCTGTGGGAGAGGGGCAGGCGCGGATGCGCCGCGGGGTGAGGGCGGGCGGTGGTTGGATGCTGCCCTCACCCTCCCACTCCGCTTCGCCGAGCGGGCCCCTCCCTCCCGTTGGGAGAGGGGTGTGGCACTCCACTTTCATCTAGGGTTCAGCTTGGCTGCGTAGATTTCTTCTCCTCATTCACTGCCACGAGGAGGAAACCCATGCGTTTGATGTCCAAGATCGCGCTGGCCGGTGCCGCGGCCTGCACGCTTGCCGGGACGGCTTATGCCGCGGATCGCGAATTCCACCGGATGAACGTAGCGCTTCCCGATGGCTCGGTCGCGCAATTGCTCTATCAGGGCGACGTCGCGCCCAAGGTTGAGCTGGTGCCGGTCGAGCGGACTATTCCCGTCGCGCTGCTCGATTCGCCGTTTGCCCGGTTCGACCAGATGTTCGCCGAAATGGATCGCCAGGCGGCGGTGATGATACAGCACGCCGCTGCGCTGCAGGCGTCGGCGCCGGCGGGCGGCAAGATCGACCAGGCGGCGCTCAAGGCGATGCCGGCGGGGGCGAGCTACTCGTTCACCGCGTACAGCTCGAGCAATGGCGGCTGCACGCAGAGCTACCAAATGACCGCCTACGGCAATGCCGAGCCCAAGGTGGTCTCGCAGAGCAGTGGCGATTGCAGCAAGGCTGGGCAGCTGCAGGCGGCCCCCAAGCCGGCCAAGGCGATCGAAGCCCCGAAGACCGTCCCGCACGACGCGGTCTGACCGGGCTGCGCGAACTTCCCCCTCCGCTCGCCCTGAGCCTGTCGAAGGGCACCGCTCCACCGGGAACGCCGGACGTGGGCAGGGCAGGGCTTCGACAGGCTCAGCCCGAACGGGATGGGGGCATTGCCGAAATCCTGGAGGGCGGTCCGTACGGGCCGCCCTTTTCTTTTGCGGCATCGCGGCTAAAGCCTGAAGGCTATGACTGAGCTCTCCAAAACCTTCGACCCCGCCGAACTCGAGCAGCGCTGGTACGCGCATTGGGAAACGAACGGGCTGTTCCGCCCCGACCGCCCCGGCGCCGAGCCGTGGACGATCGTCAACCCGCCGCCCAACGTCACGGGCTCGCTCCACATCGGCCATGCGCTCGACAATACGCTGCAGGACATTCTCGCGCGGCATGCGCGGCTGCAGGGCAAGGATGCGCTGTGGGTGGTCGGCACCGATCACGCGGGGATCGCGACGCAGATGGTGGTCGAGCGCCAGATGGGCGAACGCCAGCAGAAGCGCACCGACTTCACCCGCGAAGAGTTCATCGCCAAGGTGTGGGAATGGAAGGAAGAGAGCGGCGGCGAGATCACGCAGCAGCTCCGCCGGCTCGGTTGCTCGATGGACTGGGCGAACGAGCGCTTCACGATGGACGAGGGTTTCTCCAAGGCCGTGCTGAAAGTGTTCGTCGACCTGCACAAGGAAGGCCTGCTCTACCGCGACAAAAGGCTGGTGAATTGGGATCCGGGCCTCGGCACCGCGATCAGCGACCTCGAGGTCGAGACGCGCGAGATCAAGGGCAGCTTCTGGCATCTGCGCTACCCGTTGGCGGATGGGTCGGGCTTCATCGAGGTCGCGACGACGCGGCCCGAGACGATGCTCGCCGACATGGCGGTCGCGGTGAACGCGTCGGACGAGCGCTACACGCATCTCGTCGGCAGGCAGATCAAGCTGCCGATCACCGGGCGGCTGATCCCGATCGTGACCGACGACCATGCCGATCCCGAACTGGGCTCGGGCGCGGTAAAGATCACGCCGGGACACGACTTCAACGATTTCGAGGTCGGCAAGCGCGCCGGGATCGCGGCAAGCGCGATGCTCAACATGCTCGATGCCAAGGCGCAGGTCGTGCAGGTGTCCGACGGGCTGATCCCGGCCGAGCTGCTCGGGCTGACGACCGCGGAGGCGCGCAAGGCGGTCGTCGCGCGTTTGAAGGCCGAGGGTTTCCTCATCGCGCACACCGACAAGGACGGCGTCGAGCATGACGCCGAGCCGCGCACGATCCAGACCCCGTACGGCGATCGCTCGGGCGTGGTGATCGAGCCGTGGCTGACCGACCAATGGTATGTCGATGCGGCAACCTTGGCGAAGCCGGCGATCGAGGCGGTGCGCTCGGGCGCGATCCAGATCGTGCCCAAGACGTGGGAGAAGACCTTCTTCAACTGGATGGAGAATATCCAGCCGTGGTGCGTCTCGCGGCAATTGTGGTGGGGGCATCGGATTCCGGCTTGGTTCGCCGAGGATGGGTCGATCTACGTCGCGCTGACCGAGGGCGAAGCGCAGGCGCAGGCCGGCGAGGGCGTGGCGCTGCGCCAGGATAGCGACGTGCTCGACACGTGGTTCTCCTCTGCGCTGTGGCCGTTCGCGACGATGGGCTGGCCCGAGGAAACCTCGCCGACGCTGCATGGTCGCTACCCCAACGACGTGCTCATCTCGGGCTTCGACATCCTGTTCTTCTGGGACGCCCGCATGATGATGCAGGGCATCCACTTCATGGGCGATGTGCCGTTCAAGAAGCTGTACCTCCACGGCCTGGTCCGCGCCGCCGATGGCGCGAAGATGTCCAAGTCGAAGGGCAATGTCGTCAACCCGCTCGGGCTGATCGACCAGTATGGCGCGGATGCTTTGCGCTTCTTCATGGCGGCGATGGAGAGCCAGGGCCGCGACATCAAGATGGATGAGAAGCGCGTCGAGGGCTATCGCAACTTCGCCACCAAGCTGTGGAACGCGTGCCGCTTCGCGCAGTCGAACGGCATCGTCGCGAGCGCCACGCTCGAGGCGCCCGCGGCCGAGCTCGCGGTCAACAAGTGGATCATCGCCGAGACGATCGGCTGCGTCCAGGCAGTCGATCTCGCGCTCGCCGACCTGCGCTTCGATGGCGCGGCGAATGCGGTCTATCAGTTCGTGTGGAGCCGCTTCTGCGACTGGTATCTCGAGCTGATCAAGCCAGTGTTCGACGGCGACGAGAAGGGCAGCATCGACCCCGAGAGCAAGCTGGTCGCGGGCTGGGTGATCGACCAGATCCTCGTGCTGCTCCACCCGTTCATGCCGTTCATCACGGAGGAACTGTGGCACGCGATGGGGCCGCGCGACAACGACCTGATCGTCGCGAAATGGCCGATGGCGGATGCGCGTTCGCTCGATCCGGCGGCGAGCAAGGAGATCGACTGGCTGATCCGGCTGGTGTCGGAAATCCGCGCCGCGCGGACCGAGGTCAACATTGCGCCGGGCACGCGGATGCAGATGCATGTGCGTGATGCCGATGCGGAGACGCTCGCGCGGCTCGAGCGGCAGGCGCCGGTGATCGCTCGCCTCGCGCGGGCGAGCGTGGTGCAGGATGCGCCCGGTGGCGGCGCGCTGCAGGTGGTGGTCGATGGCGCGACCTTCGTGCTGCCGCTCGAGGGGATCATCGACCTCGCCGTCGAGCGCGAACGGCTGACCAAGGGCATTGCCGCCGCCGCCAAGGAGCGCGACGCGCTCGCCGGACGGCTCGGCAACGCGAGCTTCGTGGAACGCGCGAAGCCCGAGGCGGTTGAGAAGGCGCGCGCCGATCACGCCGAGAAGTCCGCCGAGGCCGAGCGGTTGACGGCGGCGCTCGAGCGGCTGGGCTGAAATCGGAGAGTCGTCACCCCGGCCTTGTGCCGGGGTCCACCTTCGCGCACGTGCGGGCAGCATTGCTCTCGCGGGACGGTGTACCCCGGCACGGGGCCGGGGTGACGAAGGGGAGTAAGGACGGAAGATGGCAAGCTCCCCGACGCGCCGCGGTCAACGCGACCTGACGACCGGGCCGATCGCGATGACGTTGCTCGCGTTTGCGCTCCCCACGCTCGGCTCGAACATCCTCCAGTCGCTCAACGGCTCGATCAACACGATCTGGGTCGGACGCTTCCTCGGCGAGGGCGCGGTTGCGGCGACCGCCAACGCCAATACGATCATGTTCCTGATGTTCGCGCTGGTGTTCGGCTTCGGCATGGCCTCGACCATCCTGATCGGCCAGAGCATGGGCCGGCGCGATATTGAGGCGGCGCGCCGCGCGTTCGGCGCGTCGATCGGGCTCGTCATGGCAGGCGCGGTGGTGGTGGCGGCGCTCGGCTGGATCTTCACCCCCGATATCCTGCGCGTGCTGGCGACGCCGCCGAGCGCGATGCCGCTCGCGCTCGCCTATCTGCGCGTGATCTTCCTCGGCCTGCCGGCGTCGATGCTGCTCGTGCTGCTCAGCATGGCGCTGCGCGGGATCGGCGATTCGATCACGCCGCTGTGGTTCACGTTGCTCAGCGTGCTGCTCGATAGCGGGTTGAACCCGGTGTTCATCCGCGGCTGGTTCGGGATTCCGGCGATGGGGATCGCCGGCTCGGCGACCGCGACGCTGATCGCCTCGCATGTCGCGGCGTTCGGGCTGCTTGCATACGTCTATGCGCGCGACCTGCCGATCCGGCTCCGTGGGCACGAGCTGTCCTACCTCATCCCAAGCCTAGCGCTGACGCGGACGATCCTGGCGAAGGGCCTGCCGATGGGCGCGCAGATGCTCGTCATGTCGGTCGCCGCGCTGACGATGACCGGGCTCGTCAATCGCTACGGGATCGAGACGACCGCGGCCTATGCCGTGTCGCTGCAGCTCTGGGGCTATATCCAGATGCCCGCGCTCGCGGTCGGCGCGGCGGTGAGCAGCATGGCGGCGCAGAATATCGGTGCGGGCTTCTGGGACCGGGTCGACCGCATCACGCGCGCCGGACTGATCTTCAGCGCGGTGCTGACCTCGACGATGGTGCTCGCTATAATCGCGTTCGACCGGCCGGTGATGGGGCTGTTCCTCGGCAGCGAGAGCCCGGCGATTGCGATCGCGCGGCATATCCAGGTGCTGGCGAGCTGGAACTTCATCATCTTCGGCATGACGATGGTGCTGTTCTCGACCGTCCGCGCGAACGGCGCGGTATGGGCGCCGCTGATCATGCTGTTCGTGGCGATGTATCCGGTGCGGATCGGCTTTGCGCTGCTGTTCCAGCCGACGATGGGGGCGGATGCGCTGTGGTGGAGCTTCCCGCTCGGCTCGTGCGCCAACTTCGTGATGGCGCTGTGCTATTATCGTTACGGCGGCTGGCGCAACCAGCGGCTCGTCGTGCCGGCGGAGCGCGCGCAGGAACAGGTGCCGAGCTCGGCCGAACCCGCGGGGCGGCTGCACCCGTCGAGCTGACGCGCAAGACCGCTTGCGCCCGCCCGCGCGAGGTTCCAGAACGCGCAGCATGACCGCCCAATATCCAGCGCTTCGCCTTCGTCGTACTCGCGCCTCGGCCTGGAGCCGGCGGCTTTATGCCGAGACGGTGCTGACCCCCGCCGATCTGATCTGGCCGCTGTTCATCGCCGAAGGCACCGGCGTCGAGGAGCCGATCGCCTCGCTGCCCGGCGTGTCGCGCTGGTCGGTCGACGGGATTGTCGCACGCGGGCGTGAAGCGCGCGATCTCGGCATTCCGTGCGTCGCGCTGTTCCCGAATACGCCGGGGCATCTGCGCAGCGCGACGGGCGAGGAAGCGATCAATCCCGACAATTTGATGTGCCGCGCGGTGAAGGCGCTCAAGGACGCGGTGCCCGAAGTGGGCGTGCTGACCGATGTCGCGCTCGATCCCTATACCAGCCACGGGCATGACGGGTTGCTCGACGCGGCAGGCTATGTGCTCAACGACGCGACCTCGGACGCGCTGGTCGCGCAGGCGCTCAACCAGGCGGCGGCGGGGTCGGACATCATTGCCCCTTCGGACATGATGGACGGCCGAATCGGCGCGATCCGTGAGGCGCTCGAGCGCGATTCGCATCACAATGTCCAGATCATGTCCTATGCGGCCAAGTATGCGAGCGCCTTCTACGGCCCGTTCCGCGATGCGGTGGGCTCGCGCGGGCTGCTGAAGGGCGACAAGAAGACCTATCAGATGGACTCTGCCAACGCCGAGGAAGCGCTGCGCGAGGTCGCGCTCGATCTCGCCGAGGGTGCCGACAGCGTGATGGTCAAGCCCGGGCTGCCGTATCTCGACATCGTCGCGCGCGTGAAAGCGGCGTTCGAGGTGCCGGTGTTCTCGTACCAGGTCAGCGGCGAATATGCGATGATCGAGGCGGCGGTCGCGGCCGGCGCCGCCGAGCGCGACCCGATGGTGCTCGAGACGCTGATGGCGTTCAAGCGCGCGGGCTGCTCGGGTGTGCTGACCTATCACGCGGCGCACGCGGCGCGCTTGCTGGGCGCGTGAGCGACGCGGTCGTCGAGACCGAGCGGTTGCGGTTGCGCGTCCCCGGACCGGGCGACCGCGCGACGCTGCATGGCTGGTTCGGCGATCCGCAGGTGATGGCCGATCTCGCGCCGGCGATGGACGCAGCGGCGGCGGATGCCGCGATCGCGCGGCACGACGGGTATCGCAGCGAAGGCCTCGGCTTCTGGCTGGTCGAGCGCGCGCGGGACGGTGTGCCGCTCGGCTTTTGCGGGCTGAAGCGCGGTAACCCCGAAACGCCGCTGGCGGGCGCGCTCGAGATTGGCTGGATGTTCGGGCCCGCGCACTGGGGGCAGGGCTATGCCCGCGAGGCAGCGGCGGGGGTACTCGCCTGGGCGTGGCCGAACTGCCGCGACGCCCAAGTCGGCGCGATTACCGCCCGCGTGAATGTCGCGAGCCAGCGGCTGATGGAGCGGATCGGCATGCACGCCGCGCCCGCGCTCGATTTCGAGCATCCCGCCTTTGCCGAAGGGCACCGGCTGCGCGACAGCGTGGTCTACGTGATCGACCGTCCGCGCGCATGATCGAGACGCAGCGCTTGATCCTGCGCGGCTGGCGCGAGCGCGATATCGCGCCGTTGCACGCGATGGGGCAGGACCCTGAGGTGATGCGCTATCTCGGCCCGCCGCTGAGCATCGACGCCGCGCGCGAGGGGCATGACCGGATGGTCGCGTGCCAGGCGGCGCATGGCTACTGCTTCTGGGCGGTCGAACGTCGTGCCGACGGCGCGTTCATCGGATTCTGCGGGATCAAGCCGGGCGACAGCTTCCTTGCGGGCGAAACCGAGATTGCGTGGCGGCTCGCGCGCGATGCGTGGGGGCAGGGCTATGCGCGCGAGGCGGCCGAGGCGAGCCTCGCCTGGGGCTGGGCGAACCTCACCATTCCGCGTGTCACCGCAATCACCGTCCCCGCCAATACGCGCAGCTGGGGGCTGATGGAGCAGCTTGGCATGACGCGCGTCGTGGGTGGCGATTTCGACCATCCGGGTCTTGCCGTGGGCGATCCGCTCCGGCGCCACATCCTCTATCGAATCGATCGGCCGACCGCATGACGACCCTCCGAGCTCCCATGCGCCTTGCCCGGCCGCTGTTCGTGCTGACGATCCTGGCAAGCTCGTTCCTGCTCTTCCTCGTCCAGCCGATGGTCGCGCGGATGGCGCTGCCGCGGCTTGGCGGCGCGCCGGCGGTGTGGAATTCGGCGATGCTCGTCTATCAGGCGCTGCTGCTCGCCGGGTACGGCTATGCGCACTGGCTCGGGCGGATGAACCCACGCGCGCAGGCGATGACGCATCTCGGCGTCCTGCTCGTCGCGGGGTTGTGGCTGCCGATCGGGCTCACCGCGCTCCAGCCGAGCCCGACCGCGCAGCCCGCGATCTGGGTGCCGTGGCTGCTAGGACTGTCGATCGGGCCATTGTTCTTCGCGATCTCGGCGCAGGCACCGCTGCTGCAGCGCTGGTTCAGCCTGACGCGGCATGGCGATAATCCGTATGCGCTGTACGCCGCGTCGAACTTCGGGAGCTTTGCCGGGCTGCTGGCCTACCCGCTGTTCGTCGAGCCCGGGCTCGCTCTGTACGGGCAGCGCGTGGTGTGGAGCAGCGGCTATATCCTAGTCGGGTTGCTGGTGGCGCTGTGCGCGGCGACGCTGCCGCGCGGCGGGCCGGTGGCCGATGCTGCACCGCGCGCCACGTCGCCCGCGCCGGGGCGACGACGCGTTGCGCACTGGATCCTCCTGGCGTTCGTCCCGTCGGGGCTGATGCTCGCGACCTCGACGCTGATCACTACCGATATCGTCGCGATGCCGCTGCTGTGGGTGCTTCCCCTCGGGCTGTATCTGCTGAGCTTTACGATCGCGTTTGCGAGCGACCGCACCACTGCCGATATCCAGACGCGAATCGCGCCGATCGCGATGCTGCTGTTCGGCGGATTGCTCGTCGGCGGAATGGCCGGGATGCCGATGCTCGGCGCGATCATGGCGCTGGCGGTGCTCTTCCTCGTCTCGGTCGCGCTCCATACCGCGCTGTACCGGCTGCGGCCCGAGCCCGACCGGCTGACCGGATTCTACCTCGCGATGTCGGTCGGCGGGGCGCTCGGGGGGGGTGTTCTCGGCGCTGCTCGCGCCGCTGCTGTTCGACGGGACCTACGAATATCCGATCCTGATTCTCGCCGCGGCGGTGCTGACGCCGCAACGCGCCTTGCTCGGTGTGGTCGCGCGGTTGTGGGACGGCAATGCGCAGCGGCAGCGGATCCTGCTCTATGGGGTGGCGATCGCGGTGGTCGGGCTCGTGGCGCTCGTGCTCACCTATCCCGGCCCGATCGGTCGCCCCGGACCGACACAGCACATCACGCTGATGGTGATGGTGGCGCTCGGCTTGCTGACGATCGGATCGCGCCGTGCTTTCGCGATTGCCATGTTCGGATCGCTGATCGCATTCGGTGGCTATCACGCGGTGATGATCTCGCTCGAGCCCGATGCGCGCACGCGCAGCTATTTCGGCATCTACACCGTCCGCGGAAACCCGCGCGAACGCGAACTCGCGCACGGCACGACGGTGCATGGCTTGCAACTGCTCGGCACGCCCGCGCGCGAGCGGACCGCGACGACCTATTACGTCCCGGGTGCTGGCATCGGGCAAGCGTTGCAGGCGGTCCCGGCGCTGTACGGGCCGGCGGCACGCGTCGGCATCGTCGGGTTGGGGGCAGGGACCGTGGCTTGCTATGCCAAGCCCGGACAGGACTGGCGGTTCTACGAGATCGATCCGGCGATCGTCCGAATCGCGCGGACGCGCTTCAGCTTCCTGTCGCGCTGTCTGCCCGATGCCCCGGTGGTGCTCGGCGATGCGCGGCTCAACCTTGCGCACGCGGCGAGCGGATCGCTCGATTTCCTCGCGCTCGATGCCTACTCGTCCGATTCGGTGCCGATGCACCTGATGACGCGCGAGGCGTTCGCGAACTATGCGCGCGTGCTTGCGCCGCGCGGGCTGTTGCTGGTGCACATCTCGAACCGCTTCCTCGATCTCGAACCCGTCGTTGCGGGCGCCGCTGAGGTCGGGGGGTGGCACGCCGTCCAGCTCCTCTATCGTCCGCCGCAGGCCAACGCGGCAGGCGCGACCAAGTCGCAATGGGTGGCCTTGTCGCACGACCCCAAGATCATCGCGGCGTTGCAGCGCGGCAACGCGGCATGGGGGGCGGTCCCGGTGCGCGCGGGGTTCACGCCGTGGACCGACGATTATTCGACGATCCTGCCGCTGCTCAAAGGCGTCCGCTAGGCGCTACGCAGCTTTGCCGAGATTGCGGTGATGCGTGTGCTCTGCGCCTCGAGCGCGGCCTGTGCCGCGGTCTGGAGGGTCGCGATCGCGGGATATTCGGGTTTGCCGCCGGTGATGCGGTCCGACGCCATCGTATCGACCGCGGAGAGCGTGGCCGACGTCGTTGCGCGATAACCGTCGAGTTCGGCCAGCGCGGTCTGCGCCGCGATCCAGCGTTCGCCACCGGGCGCGTCACCGCGGGCGGCGTCGGCGAGCCGCTCGGCGCGCGTCGCAGCGGGCGCGAAGTCGGCGCTCGTGCGGTCGAGCGTCTTGCGCAGGTCGGCCAGCGCCGAATCGGTCGAGGGTTCGGGTTCGGCAAGCACCACGGGGGATTCGGGCTCGGCATCGCTGCGGGATTCGATCGCGCGCGGGAGCAGCGAGGGATAACGCGTCGACGTCTGCGCGGCGCATCCTCCGAGAATGAGGGTCATGGCCAGCGCAAAAGCGGCGGGGCGGGCGGGCAAAAGCGGCTGGTTCATCGATAAATTCTCTATGCTGGCAAGAAAGGTGACGCAACGCCCTTGCGTCCCCCGAAAGACGCCGCTAACAGCGCCACTCCACTGCACCCATAGCTCAGCTGGATAGAGCATCAGACTACGAATCTGAGGGTCGGGCGTTCGAATCGCTCTGGGTGCACCACCTATTTCCGCCGGATGGCGGGCGATGAGCCGGGACAGAAATGTCCCGGCTTTTCTGCGTTTTGGGGGTGTCGGTGGGGGCACATCCTCAGCGCCCGACGTCACCCCGGCCTTGTGCCGGGGGCCACCGTGCCACGCGCGCTTGGCGGGCATGCTGTGCGGCACGGTGGACCGCGGGACGAGCCCGGGGTGACGAAGATGAGTCAGGTGTCGCGCTACGAAAGCAAGGGCGTCGCTGGCTCGCTGTGCGGCCCGGTGGACCCCGGGATTAGCCCGGGGTGACGTATGGATGGTTAGGGCAGCAGGTGGGTTGCTGCGGCAACCGCCGCGAGCACGTGCTCGGCATATTCGCGGCGACAGATCAACAAATCGGGGAGCAGCGGGTCGCGGCAATTGTACACGAGGGGACTGCCATCGATTCGCGATGCGAACAGCCCAGCCGCCAGCGCCACCGCAACGGGTGCGCAATTGTCCCATTCATATTGCCCGCCGGCGTGGAGGTAGATCTCGGCATCGCCTTGCACGACCGCCATCGCCTTGGCGCCGGCCGAGCCCATCGGCACCAGCTCGGCACCGATCGCCTCGGCCACCGCCAGCACGATCGGATGCGCGCGCGAGCGGCTGACAACCATGCGCGGGCGCTGTGGGGCAGCGGCGAACGGCTGGCGTGGATCGTCGGTCGCGAAGACGCGTTGGACCGCTGGCAGCGCGACAGCGCCCGTGACGGGCACGCCGTCGACAGCGAGGCCGATGTGGACCGCCCAATCCTCGCGCCGCTCGCGGAATTCGCGCGTGCCGTCGAGCGGATCGACCACCCAGACGCGGCGCGCGGCGCAGCGCAGGCCGTCATCGGCGGCTTCTTCCGAAAGGACGTAATCATCGGGGCGCGCTTCGTGGAGCAGCCGCAGGATCAGCGTATTCGCATCCGTGTCGCCTCGGTCGCCCAGTTCGGCATCCGGGCAGGCCCCCGTAACGCACAGGTCGCGCAGGAGCTCGGCGGCGGCGAGGGCCACAGAGCGGGCGAGTTGGGCGTCGGTCTGCTGGCTCACAGGTCGTGACTCCATACGCCCATGATATGTTCGACGATCCGCTCGGCCGCCGCCTCGGGGCTCTCGCGCGTCGTGTCGACGCGGATGTCGGGATGCTGGGGCGCCTCATACGGGCTCGAGATGCCGGTGAAGTTGGCGATCTGTCCCGCGCGCGCCTTGGCGTAGAGGCCCTTCACGTCGCGTGCCTCCGCCTCTGCCAGCGGCGTGTCGACGAAGATCTCGACGAATGCCTCCGGCAGCATCGCGCGCACCATGTCGCGCTCGGCGCGGAACGGCGAGATGAAGGCGGTGAGGACGATCAGCCCGGCATCGGTCATCAATTTGGCGACCTCGCCGATGCGGCGGATGTTCTCGACGCGGTCGGCATCGGTGAAGCCCAGATCCTTGTTGAGCCCGTGCCGGACATTGTCGCCATCGAGCAGGAAGCTGTGGCGGCCGAGCGCGAACAGCTTCTTCTCGACGAGATTGGCGATCGTCGATTTGCCCGAGCCCGACAGGCCGGTGAACCACAAAAGCCGCGGGGTCTGACCCTTCTGGTCGGCATGCGCGGCGTTGGTGATGTCGATCGCCTGCCAATGGACGTTCTGCGCGCGGCGCAGCGCGAAATCGAGCATCCCGGCGGCGACCGTCGCGTTGGTCGCGCGGTCGATCAGGATGAAGCCGCCGAGATCGGCGCCCTCGGCAAAGGGTTCGAAGACGATGTCGCGGTCGGTGTAGACCTCCGCCACGCCGATATCGTTGAGCCCGAGCGTCTTGACCGAGAGCTCGGCGAGCGTGTTGACGTCGATCGCGTGGCGTGGTTCCTGGACCGTCGCTCCGACGGTCTGCGTGCCGAGCTTGAGCCAATAGCTGCGCCCGGGCAGCAGCGGCGTCTCCGACATCCAGACGAGCGTCGCGCGGAACTGGTCGGCGACCTGTGGCGGCGCCTCGGCGAGCGCGATGACGTCGCCGCGCGAGCAATCGACCTCGTCGGCAAGCGTGAGCGTGACCGACTGGCCGGCAACGGCTTCTGGCAAGTCGCCGTCCATCGTCACGATCCGGGAGACCGTCGTGGTGCGGCCCGAGGGCAGGATGCGGACCGCATCGCCGGGGCGAATGCTGCCGCTTGCGATCAGGCCCGAGAAGCCGCGGAAATCCAAGTCTGGGCGGTTGACCCATTGCACCGGCAGCCGGAACGGGCGCGCTTGCGCGGCGTCGGCTTCGACGTCGATCGTTTCGAGATGTTCGATCAGCGTCGGGCCGTCGTACCACGGCATCGCTGCGGACGGGGTGGCGACATTGTCGCCGGCAAAGCCCGAGATCGGGATCGCGGTGAAGCGCTCGATTCCGATCGCGCTGGCGAAGGCGCGATAGTCGGCGACGATCGTGTCGAATACCGACTGGTCGTACTCGACCAGATCCATCTTGTTCACCGCGAGCACGACATGGCGCAGCCGGAGCAGCTTGACGAGGAAGCTGTGGCGGCGGGTTTGGGGCAGCACGCCCTTGCGCGCGTCGATCAGGATCACCGCGGCATCGGCGGTCGAAGCGCCGGTCACCATGTTGCGCGTGTACTGCTCATGGCCGGGCGTGTCGGCGACGATGAACTTGCGCTTCTCGGTCGCGAAGAAGCGATAGGCGACGTCGATCGTGATGCCTTGCTCGCGCTCGGCGGCGAGGCCGTCGACGAGCAACGCGAAGTCGATGTTCTGCCCCTGCGTGCCGACGCGCTTGCTGTCGGCCTCGAGCGCGGAGAGTTGATCGGCGAAGATCGCGCGCGAATCGTAGAGCAGGCGGCCAATCAGCGTCGACTTGCCGTCGTCGACCGAGCCGCACGTGATGAAGCGGAGCAGCGACTTGTGCTGGTGCTGGAGGAGGTAGGCGTCGATGTCCGACGCGATGAGGGAGTCGGGGGCATATTCGTCACCCCGGCGAAGGCCGGGGTCGCCGGATGGCGGCGTGGTGGCCGGCGTTTCGCGCTCCAACGCGGCGGCCCCGGCCTTCGCGGGGGCGACGAGGTCTGGCTTGGCGCCCATCAGAAATACCCCTCGGCTTTTTTCTTCTCCATGCTGGCGCTCTGATCGTGATCGATCGCGCGGCCCTGGCGTTCGGAAGTGGTGGTGAGCAGCATTTCCTGGATCACCGCAGGCAGTGTCGTCGCTTGGCTCTCGACCGCGCCGGTCAGCGGATAGCAGCCGAGCGTGCGGAAGCGGATCGAGCGATCGACCGGCACTTCGCCGGGTTCGAGGCGGAAGCGGTCGTCATCGACCATCAGCAGCATCCCGTCGCGCTCGACCGTCGGGCGCGGGGCGGCGAGGTACAGCGGGACGATCTCGATCTGCTCGGCGAGGATATATTGCCAGATGTCGAGCTCGGTCCAATTCGACAGCGGGAAGACGCGGATGCTCTCTCCCTTGGCCTTCTTGGCATTGTAGAGGTGCCACAGCTCGGGGCGCTGCGCCTTGGGATCCCAGCGCTGGCTCGCCGAACGGAAGCTGAAGATCCGCTCCTTGGCGCGGCTCTTCTCCTCGTCCCGCCGCGCGCCGCCGAACGCGACGTCGAAGCCGCCCTGCGTCAGTGCTTGCTTGAGCCCTTCGGTCTTCCAGATGTCGGTGTGGCGGCTGCCATGGTCGAACGGATTGATCCCCTGCGCGACCGCGTCGGGGTTCTGGTGGACGATCAACTCCATCCCCGCCGCAACCGCTGCGCGTTCGCGCAATTCGTACATCGCGCGGAATTTCCAGGTCGTGTCGACATGGAGCAGCGGGAAGGGTGGCTTGCCCGGAAAAAACGCTTTCCGGGCAAGATGCAGCATCACCGCCGAATCCTTGCCGACCGAATAGAGCATCACCGGGCGCTCGGCCTCGGCGACGACTTCGCGCAGGATGTGGATGCTTTCGGCCTCGAGCCGCTGGAGGTGGGTGAGGGTCGTCATGCTGCGTTGCAGATAGTGCAGAAACGCCGCCGCGCGATCAACTTATCCTGTTGGCGTCTAAAGCGCGCTCACGCCTCGGCGTTGCGTTCGACCGAGTCGAGGATGCGGGCTCCCGCCATGAACACCGCGATCGGGCAGACCGCGAACAGCAGCCAGCCACCGATGCCGGGATATTGCGAAAGATAGTGCACCCCGCGCTCGACCGCGCCGAGCGCCAGCGCGTAGATCACCGCAAAGGCTTCGAACTTGGTCTTGATGACGAACAGGCTGGAGATCTTGGTCCACATGCAATCTTGCTAAGCAAGGATCGGGCCAAGCGCCGTTTTGCGTGGGTTTTCGTGTACGAAGATGGTTACCTGTCAGTTAACCCGACACCCGGGGTCAGGTGCGCGCGACGTGGCTCACGACGAAATCCTCGCTCACGCGCAACGCATCGGCGGTGGCGTGATCGAGCACCACGCCGCCGTCGCACGGACGGACATTGCCATAGGCGCAGCGGAACTCGGCGAGTCGGCCATGCGCGACAAGCGCGGGATCGCCGCCATCGCCGTCGAGCGCGATGATCCGCGACGACCGCGCATCGCGCACGGTGCGGACCTGGTCGGTCTTGGCGATCATCGTCGGGCCGCCGTCAAA
This sequence comes from Sphingomonas sp. 10B4, assembly GCF_035019905.1. Taxonomy (NCBI): domain Bacteria; kingdom Pseudomonadati; phylum Pseudomonadota; class Alphaproteobacteria; order Sphingomonadales; family Sphingomonadaceae; genus Sphingomonas; species Sphingomonas sp. 10B4. The sequence continues at coordinate 57,579 of NZ_JASJVC010000012.1, forward strand.
AATATCGACATAGTTCTCGTAGGCGAAGCCTTCGTTCTCGAGCATGCGCATCGCCGCGCGGCCCGAGGGATGCGGCAGACCGATCACCGCGCGGGCGCTTTCGGGGAGCATCGCGATATAGACCGGGTGTTTGGGGAACAGATCGGCGATGAATTGGTGGCCGCGCACCGCGTTGAATTGATCGGCGTCCTGGAAGTTCATCCCGAAGAAGCGCCCCGCGAGCCCGTCCCAGAAGGGCGATCCGCCCGCTTCGTCGATGATCCCGCGCAGTTCGGCCAGCACGCGATCGGCAAAGCGCGCGCGATGTGCCGCGATGAACAGGTAGCGGCTGCGCGCGAGCAGCATGCCGAGTCCGCCGGCGCGCTCGCCGGGATGGAGGAACAGCCCGCCGACTTCGCTGCAGCCCTCGAGATCGGTGGTCAGCCCGAGCATGTCGGCGCGGAAGGTGCGGCCGAGCTCCTTGCTGTGCTGCGTCAGCGTGCCGAGGCGATAGCTGTAGAACGGGTAGCTCTGCCCGACATGCGTGAAGATCTGGCAGGTGCCGCGCACCTCGCCGGTTGCGACGTTTTCGAGCACGAGCACGAACAGGTCGTCGGCCTTGCCATCGTCGCTGCGAGCGAACGCGGCGGCGCTGCGATCGAGCTTGGCCTTGAGCGCGGTGCGATCGGGCGGGAGATTGGTGAAGCCGCCGCCGGTGAGCTTGGCCATTTCGTAGAGCGGCTGCAGATCGCTGTCGCGCGCGGCGCGGATCACGTGGGTCACAATAAGCCCTTTTCGGCAAGGCGCAGGATCGTCAGCGCTGAGAGCGCGGCGCGCTCGGGGAGCGAGTCGACGATCAGGAATTCGTCGGTCGAGTGGATCGCACCGCCGCGCGCGCCCATCGTGTCGACGACGGGAACGCCGCACGCCGCGATGGTGTTGCCGTCGCACACCCCGCCCGTCGCGCGCCACGCGATGTCGAGGCCAAGCGCGGCGCCGCATTCCTTGACGAGCGCGAAGAGCTTGGCGGCGCCTGGGTCGATCGGTTTTGGCGGGCGGTTGAAGCTGCCGTGGACCGCGATGGTCACGTCGTGCGCGGCGGCGACTTCGGCCACCAGCGTGTCGATGGCCGCCTGCGCGCGCGCGATCTCGGTATGGTCGGCCGGGCGGAAATTGATCCGCAGCACGGCGTGGTCGGGAACGACATTGTTCGGCCCGCCGCCCTCGATCCGAGCCGGATTGACCGCGAGCGCGGGCGAGCGAACCGCAAACAGCCGCACCGCGAGATCGGACGCTGCGACGATCGCGTTGCGGCCTTCGTCGGGATTGCGGCCGGCGTGCGCGCTCTTGCCGGTGACGACGATCGAGAAATTTCCAGTGCCGCCGCGCGCGCCCGCCAGCGTGCCGTCGGGCAAGGCTGGTTCGTAGGTCAGCGCGGCGAGCTTGCCGCGTGCCGCGCGAGCGATCAGCGCCGAGGAGGAGAAGGAGCCGGTTTCCTCGTCGGAATTGATGACGACTTCATAGCCGATTCGCGCTGCGAGCGGGCTCGCCTCGACGGCCTCCAACGCCGCGAGCATCACCGCGAGCCCGGCTTTCATGTCGGCGACGCCCGGACCGTTGAGCGTGCCGTCGTCGCGGAAGGTCAGCGTCTGGAAGGCGTGGTCGACCGGATAGACCGTGTCCATGTGGCCGGTCAGCAGCAGCTGCACCGGCGCATCGGGGCGGACGACGAGATGCAAATGCTTGCCGTGATCGAGCGTGGTGACGGTCCCGTCGGCGGCGACGCTCTCGGCGGTGTCCCCCGTGACGAGCGCGAGCTCCCCCGGCAGCGCGCCGAACGCCGCCGCGAGCTTATCCGCCACCGCCGCCAGCCCGGCCAGATTGCGCGTGCCGCTGTTGATCGCCGACCAGGCCTCGACCTGTGCCAGCATCGGCTGCGTCGCGACATAGGCGACGGCCGCGCGGTCTGTTTCTGTCATCCCCACCATCGGCTCGGTCTAGCCGGTCTGCGCGGTACGCTCCACCCCTGGCACCGCGTCAGGACAGATGCGGCGCGAAGGCGGCGAGGACGTCCTCGTACAGCGTCTTCTTGAAGGGGACGATGACGTCGGGGAGCGTCTCGGGGCGGATCCATTGCCAGGATTTGAACTCGGGATGCTCGGTCGCGATGTCGATATCGGCGTCGCTGCCAAGGAAACGGTAGAGGAACCAGCGCTGCCGCTGGCCGCGCCACTTGCCTTTCCAGACGCGGCCAACGAGCTCTTCGGGCAGATCGTAGAACAATTCGTGCGGCGCGGCGGCGATCAGTTCGACATGCTTAGGCGCGATGCCGGTTTCCTCGCCGAGTTCGCGCAAAGCGGTCGCCTCGGGGTCCTCGCCATCGTCGATCCCGCCTTGCGGCATCTGCCATGCCTCGACCTCGGCATCGATCCGCTGGCCGACGAAGACGAGGCCGTCGGCGTTGAGCAGCATGATTCCGGCGCAGGGGCGATAAGGCAGGGTGGTGGGGTCGGTCATTGGGGACTTTCGTTAGGAAATCCTCCCGCGCGGAGCGGGGGAGGGGGACCCTGAGCATTCAGCGAGGGATGGAGGGGGCTATCCGCGAGCGGTACGCGTGTGACGGCCCCCCTTCACCACCAGCCTGAAGGAGGCTGGCTGTCCGCCTCCCCGGTTCCCGGAGGGGGGGATTAAAGGGCTTCGGCGATCAGCGTTTTTGCGGCGGCCAGCGCACCAGCGACATCCTCCGCCGAAGACGGGATCGCTTTGCGCAGCGTGATGAAACCGTGGATGTTGCCCACCGCCTCGCGGAAGACGACCGGAACGCCCGCCTCCGCCAGCGCCGCGGCGTAGGCACGGCCCTGGTCGCGGATCGGGTCGAGGCTCGCGGTCACCACGACCGCGGGTGGCATGCCCGCAAGGTCGCCCTTGAGCGGCGACGTGCGGATATGCTCGGCTTCGGCCTGATAGGCGGCGTTGAACCATTCCATGCTGTCGCGCGTCAGCAGGAAGCCATCGGCGAACTGCGAGTAGGACGGATATTCGCGGCTCGTGTCGGTCGCGGGATAGAAAGGCAGTTGCGCGATCACCGGCACCGCCGCGGGCGCATCGCGCAGCGCCATCGCGGTGACGATCGCGAGATTGCCGCCGGCGCTGTCGCCGCAGACGATCAGGCCGGTGACCGACCGACCGAGCGCCTCAGGGCTCGCCGCCGCCCAGCGTGCCGCCGCCTCGCAATCGTCTGGTGCGGCGGGCCAGGGGCTTTCGGGCGCGAGGCGATAGTCGACCGCGAGCACGGGCAGGTCGAGGCTGCGCGAGATTTCGGCGCAGAAGCTCGCATGCGTGTCGAGATCGCCGATCACGAAGCCGCCGCCGTGGAAGAACAGGACGAGCGGCCCCGCCGCGCGCGTCGCAGCGGTGTCGAACAGCCGCGCGGGAATGTCGCCGGCGGGGCCGGGGACCTTCAGGTCGGTGATCGTCGCGAGCTCACCGACCGGCGGATCGGCAATGTCCTTCATCGCGGCATAGGTCGCGCGCGCGGCGGGTGCCTCGAGCTGGTGCATCTTGGGGCCGGGAATATTATTGAGGAAAGCGAGGAAGCCCGCGACATCGGGGCGCACATACGGATCGGTCACGCTGCTCTCCATCTGGTCTATGCCGTGTTTGCTCCTACCTAGGGGGGATGATCGCGGTCGTCCATCACCCAGCCTATGTTGCGAACGGCCAGGCGGCCAACCCGAGCCAGCTCAGCAAGAATGCCGCGATTCGCGATCTGCTGCGCACGCATGGGAGCGCGATCGACTGGCACGAACCCGAGCCGATGCCGCTCCACTGGCTCGAGGCGACGCACGATCCCGCCTATGTCGCCGAAGTGCTCGAAGCCCGCGTGCCGCGCGAAAAGGAGCGGCGGATCGGCTTTGCGGTGACGCCGAGCGTCGCGGCGCGCGCGCAGGTCGTGCCGGCGGGCACGTGGCTCGCGGCGCGGCTCGCGCTCGAGCGTGGGTTTGCCGCCAATAGCGCGGGCGGGAGCCATCATGCGCTCGCCGAGACCGGGGCTGGGTATTGCGTGTTCAACGATCTCGCGATCGCGGCGGTGCGGCTGATCGAGGAGGGCGATGTCGCACGCGTGCTGATCGTCGATTGCGACGTGCATCAAGGTGACGGCACCGCGGCGCTCACCGCCGGGCGGCCGGGAATCGCGACCTATTCGATCCATGCCGAGAAGAACTTCCCGGCGCGGAAAGCCCGTTCGAGCCTCGACGTCCCGCTTGCCGACGGGATCGGCGATGCCGTGTATCTCGCGACGCTCGAAGCGACGCTGCTGCCGCTGATTCGCGACTATCGGCCCGACCTGATCCTCTATCAGGCAGGGATCGATCCGCTCGCGGGCGACCGGCTCGGTCGGCTCGCGCTGACACCCGAGGGGCTCGTCGCGCGCGACCGCTTCATCGCCGAAGTCGCCGCAACGCGCGGCATCGCGCTCGCGAGCACGGTGGGGGGCGGGTATGGCGACGACGTCCGCGCGCTCGCCGCGACGCATGTCGCGGTGATCCTGACCTTGGGGCGCGCATATCACGCGGCGCGCGCCACTCCGGGAACGATGGCGCTCCCGTCAAGTTGAGCATGACGAAAGCGGGGCAGGGTGCCTAAAGAGGTGCCGCTCCCGTTCGTTTGTGAGGCTGTGCTTGACCGATCCCGTTCTTCTCTGGCTGCGCCGCGACTTGCGGCTCGCCGACCAGCCCGCCTTGCTCGCTGCGATCGAGGATGGGGCGGTGATCCCGGTCTACATCCTCGATGACGACACGCCGAAACATTATGCGATGGGCGGCGCGTCGCGCTGGTGGCTGCATCACAGCCTCAAAAGCCTCGATGCCGCTTTGCGCGCGAAGGGATCGCGGCTGATCCTGCGGCGCGGGGTGTGCGATGTCGAACTCGCCAAGCTCGCAGAGGAAACCGGGGCGAAACGCGTCCATGCGATCCGCCATTTCGAGCCGTGGTGGCGCAATGCCGAGCGCGCGGTGGCGAAGCGGCTTGATCTGGCGTGCCACGACGGCAATTATCTCGCGCCGCCGGGCTCGGTGACGACGGGCTCGGGCGGGCAGTACAAGATCTTCACGCCATTCTGGCGCGCGCTCAAGGCGACGCTGCCGCCGCCCGAACCGAGCCACGTGCCCGCGCATATCCCCGCGCCGGCGCACTGGCCGAAGAGCGATTCGCTGGCCGGCTGGGACTTGCTGCCGACCAAGCCCGACTGGTCGACCGGGTTCGGCAAGGAATGGACGCCGGGCGAAAAGGGCGCGCACAAACGCCTGAAGGCGTTCGCGGATCATGCCGACCGTTATGACGAGACGCGCAATCTGCCCTCGGTCGAGGGCAGCTCGCGACTGTCGCCGCATCTGCATTTCGGCGAAGTGTCGGCGGCGCAAGTGTGGCACGCGGTCGCCGATGCGGGGGGCTCGGTCGATGTCTTCCTCAGCGAGATCGGGTGGCGCGATTATGCGCAGACCGTCATCCAGCAATATCCCGATTATGGCACCAAGAACGGTCGCGACGCGCTCGATGACCTCGCCTGGCGGACGGGCAAAGCCGCCAACGCCGATCTCGAGGCGTGGCAGCAGGGCCGCACCGGCTATCCGATCGTCGATGCCGGGATGCGTCAGCTGTGGACGACGGGCTGGATGCACAACCGCGTGCGGATGATCACCGCGAGCTTCCTGATCAAGCATCTGCTGATCGACTGGCGCAAGGGCGAGCGCTGGTTCTGGGATTGTCTGGTCGATGCCGATTACGGATCGAACGCGGTCAACTGGCAATGGACCGCAGGCACCGGGATCGATTCGAACATGTTCGTGCGGATCATGGCGCCGCTCGTCCAGTCGCCGAAATTCGATGCCGGGGAGTATATCCGCGAATGGGTGCCCGAGCTTGCCGGCATCAAGGGTGATGCGATCCACGACCCCGAGGACGCCGGCTGCCGCCCGCGTGGCTACCCCGCAAAAATCATCGGGCATCGCGAGGCACGCGAGCGAGCGCTCGAGGCTGCACGCCAGGCGCGCTGAAAATCCCGTTGCGGTACGCGGGCATGGATGCGAGGGGGCGCGCGATGCTTGGGGCCTTCTCGAAATTGTTTCACCGCCTGCTCGACCGGATCGACGCAGGTCTGGTCGCGGGATCGCTTGCCGCGCACTTGCCCGACGGGCGCGACCGGCTGCTCGGCGGCCGTGCGCCGGGGCCGGCGGCGGTGGTCGATCTGCGCAGCTGGCGCGCATTGCTGCGGCTGGCGACGGGCGGATCGGCCGGCTGGTACGTCGCCTGGTCCAAGGGCGAATGGGCGAGCCCCGATCCGACCGTGCTGTTCGAGCTGTTCATGCGCAACCGCGTGACGCTCGGCGGCACCGCGCGCTCGGGCGGGGTGATCCGTACGCTGCGGCGCATCGCGAACAGCCGGCGGCGCAACTCGCGCGTCGGCGCACGGCGCAACATCGAATTCCACTATGATCTCGGCAACGATTTCTACCGCGTCTGGCTCGACCCGAGCCTGACCTATTCGAGCGCCTTGTTCGCCGAGCCGGTGTCGGCGGCGGAAAGCCTAGAGGCCGCGCAGGCGACCAAGATCGACGCGATCCTCGACCGGCTGGCGGTGGCGCCGGGGGACCGCGTGCTCGAGATCGGGTGTGGCTGGGGGGCGTTTGCGGAAGCCGCGGCGCGGCGCGGGCTCAGCGTCGATGCGATCACGCTGTCGGCCGAGCAGGAGCTTGCGGTTCAGCAGCGGATCGCGGCGGCCGGCTTGAGCGACGTGACGGTGTCGCGGATCGACTATCGCGACGTTACCGGCGAATACGATGCGGTCGCTTCGATCGAGATGGTCGAAGCGGTCGGGCAGGAATATTGGCCGGCCTATCTCGCCGCGGTGGCGCGCGCACTGAAGCCCGGCGGCCGCGCGGCGCTGCAGTACATCACGATCGATGACGCGATCTTCCCGGCCTATGCCGAGAATGTCGATTTCATTCAGCGCTACATCTTTCCCGGCGGAATGCTTCTTTCGGAGAGCCGCTTTCGCGCGCTGGCCGAGGCGGAAGGGCTGGAGTGGCAGGACAATCGCACCTTCGGGCTGCATTATGCCGAGACGCTGCGGCGCTGGCGCGTGGCGTTCGATGATGCGGTCGCGGCTGGGCGGTTGCCGGCCAAGTTCGACCGGTCGTTCATCGACTTGTGGCGCTATTATCTGATGTATTGCGAAGGCGGTTTTCGCGGCGGCGGGATCGACGTCGCCCATGTCACGCTGGTGAAGATTTCCTTTCCCGCTTGCGAGTTTGAGGTCGGTCATGCCCCCGGCATGACCTGAACGATGCGGGGCATCGTTCACCTCAAACTGGGTTAGGGGAGGGGCGTGCCTCGCGCGCCGCGCCCTCCGGCATTTCCCTCCCCCAGCCCCTCCCGCAAGCGGGAGGGGAGTTTTGAGGGCTTCCCTCCCGGAAGCGTGAGGGGAACTCTATTCGACTCGTGCGCTCTATTCGACGCGTTCGAAATGTCCGGTCGCGAAATCCTCGGTCAGCAAAGCGACGATCCGGTCCGCCACCACCGACGGATCCTTGACCGACTTGGGGTCTTCGCCCGGATACGCCTTGTGGCGCATCGCGGTGCGCGTCGCGCCGGGGTCGATGATCGCGGTGCGGACCTTGCTGATCAGCTCCATCTCGTCGCCATACGCCGAGAGCAGCGTCTCGAACGCCGCCTTCGATGCGCCATACATTCCCCAATAGGCGCGCGGCTTGCGCCCGACGCTGGATGTGAGGCCGATCACCCGGCCGTGCGCCGATTTGCGCAGCATCGGGTCGAACGCCGCAATCAGCGCGGCCTGCGCGCTGACGTTGAGCGTAAGCACCTGCGCCATCTCCTTGGCGTCGATCGCTGGGACGGCGGACAATTGCCCGAGCATCGCGGCGTTGAGCACCAGGATGTCGAGCGCGGGCCAGCGCTCGCCGATCGCGGTGCCGAGGCGCGCGATGCTGTCGGTCTCGGTCAGGTTGAGCGGCGCGATCGTCGCCGAGCCGCCGGCGTCGAAAATTGCGTTCTCGACCGTCTCGAGCCCCGCCGCGGTGCGCGCGGTGATCACGACATGTGCGCCCGCCGCGCCGAGCGCGAGTGCGGTTGCAGCGCCGATCCCGCGGCTTGCGCCAGTGACGAGGGCAACTTGATTGGCGAGTGGCTTGTCGGTCATTCGGGGCTCTCTCCCTTTGAGCCCCTCCCCTTCAGGGGAGGGGTTTGGGGGTGGGTACGTGCCTCGCAGAGCGCCAGCGCCCGTTACCTCCCCACCCCAACCCCTCCCCTGAAGGGGAGGGGCTATATGTCGCTTAAATGACGCGTTCCGCGAGCAGCGCGAACTGATCGACCGAGGATACGTCGTCCTGGTCGGTCAGGCTGGTCGGGTAATCGCCGGTGAAGCAGGCGTCGCAATGGCTCGGCCGGATCGCGTTGCGCTGCGGCTCGCCGAGCGCCTTGTAGAGACCGTCGATCGAAACGAAGGCGAGGCTGTCGGCCTTGATATACGCTGCCATTTCCTCGAGATTCTTGGTCGCGGCGAGCAGCTTGGCGCGCTCGGGCGTGTCGACGCCGTAGAAGCACGAATGCCGCGTCGGCGGGCTGGCGATGCGCATATGCACCTCGGCGGCGCCGGCTTCGCGCATCATCTCGACGATCTTGAGGCTGGTCGTCCCGCGCACGATCGAATCGTCGATCAGCACGATTTTCTTGCCCGCAATCAGCGCGCGGTTGGCGTTGTGCTTAAGCTTGACGCCGAGATGGCGGACCTTGTCGCTCGGCTGGATGAAGGTGCGCCCGACATAATGCGAGCGGATGATGCCGAGCTCGAAGGGAATGCCCGATTCCTGCGCATAGCCAAGCGCCGCCGGCGTGCCCGAATCGGGGACGGGGATGACGAGGTCGGCCTCGACTGGACTCTCGATCGCCAGCTGCGCGCCGATCGCCTTGCGCACGGTGTAGACGCTGCGATCCTCCGAGATCGAATCGGGGCGCGAGAAATAGACATATTCGAAGATGCACGGCCGCGCCGCGACGGGCGCGAAGGGGCGGTGCGAGGTGATCTCGGTGCCCTTGACCATCACCAGTTCGCCCGGATCGATCGAACGGACGAAGGTCGCGCCGACGACGTCGAGCGCCACGGTCTCCGACGCGAAGATGATCGACCCGCCATCGGGGCCATCGACCTTGCCCATCACGAGCGGACGGATGCCGAGCGGATCGCGGCAGGCGATCATGCCCTCGGGCGTCATCACGATCAGCGAATAGGCGCCTTCGACGCGCTTGAGCGCATCGATGAACTTGTCGACGGTGGTGCGGTAGTTCGAGGTCGCGACGAGATGGATGATCGTCTCGGTATCGCTGGTCGACTGGAAGATCGACCCGCGCCGCACCAGATCGCGCCGCAGCCGCAACGCGTTCGAGATGTTGCCGTTGTGCGCGATCGCGAAACCGCCCGAGGCGAGATCGGCGTAGAGCGGCTGCACGTTGCGCAACGCCGTCTCGCCGGTCGTCGAGTAGCGCACATGGCCGCAAGCGACCGAGCCGCGCAACGGGACCATGATGTCCTCGCGGTCGAAATTGCCCGCGACATGCCCCATCGCGCGATGGGTGTGGAATTCCACCCCGTCGAAGCTGGTGATGCCGGCCGCCTCCTGGCCGCGGTGCTGCAGCGCGTGCAGCCCGAGCGCAACCAGCCGGGCCGCGTCGGTCGCGCCGGAAATGCCGAAAATGCCGCACTCTTCGTGCAGCGTGTCGTCTTCATGTGGGTTCGTGGTCAGCATATCGCCCTTCGGGGGTAGCGCTCGCGGTGGCATATAGGGAGGGCTCCGGGGTTTGTCGCGCTTTTGTAACAACGCGCGGAGCGTTTGGTCGCATCGCGGGTTTTTTGGCGTTGAATAGCAGGAGGTTGCGGTGGCGAAGGATCATGGACCGAGCGTCAAGGACGACACGCTCTACGAGGATCTGCGCCGCGACGGCGCGTCGAAGGAAAAAGCCGCGCGAATCGCCAATGCCAAGGCGGCGGGGACGATCGACCATCGCGCGACTGCGCTCGAGGATCGAACGAAGGACGATCTGATGAGAGAAGCGCGCGAGATCGGCATTGCCGGCCGATCGAAGATGGCCAAGGCGGAATTGGTGAAGGCGATTCGCGAGAATTGAGGATGCCACCCGTCATCCCGGCCTCGTGGCGGGGCCCACCGTGCAACGCGCGCGGCCGCTTGAACCAAAACGCGGGATTGCCGCCCGGTGGACCCCGGCACCGGGCCGGGGTGACGGAAGGGGGGAGCGGCGCTATTGGCAAGCCATGCCTGATCCCCGCGAAACCGGCCTAGTGCTGGACCCGAAATACGATGCCGCCGGCTTGATCACTGCGGTCGCAACCGATCGCGTGACCGGCGACGTCCTGATGCTCGCGCATATGAATGCCGAAGCGCTGGCGCTGACGGTGGAAACCGGGGTCGCGCACTTCTGGTCGCGCAGCCGGGCCGCGCTGTGGAAGAAAGGCGAGACCTCGGGGCACGTGCTCCAGGTCAGCGACATGCGGATCGATTGCGATCAGGATGCCGTGTGGCTGATCGTCGATCCCGCTGGCCCTGCGTGCCACACCGGCGCGCGCAGCTGTTTCTACCGCCGCATCGAGGGCGATCGGCTGGCATTGGCGGAATGATGCCGAGGCGGCGCACGCGCGCATGGGGGAGGGCGCAGGTCGCGCTTGTCGTACTGACCCTGCTGCTGGCCGGATGCCATCGTGGCGCATCGGATCCGGCCGCGTCGCCGACGCCGCAGGGGCTCGAAGCCGCCGCGATCCAGGCGGGCGTCATCCCCGACCCGGCAAGCACCGATCTCACCGGCGTCTATGCGACCGGGAACGACCGGATCTGCATCGTGCCAAGCGCGAAGGCGTATCGGATCGGCGTCTTCGTCGATTATGACGAGACGCAGAATTGCGGCGGATCGGGCGTCGTCACGCGCGACGGCGACACGCTGCACGTGACACTCGGCGCGAGCGGCGATGGCTGCACAATGGATGCGCGGTTCGAGGGCGATCGCATCGTTTTCCCGCCGCGCGTTCCCGACGCGTGCCAGAAGGCGTGCCGCGGTCGCGCGTCGATCGCCGCGCTCGATGTGACGCGGCTGAGTGAATCGGCGTCGGAAGCTGCAACGCTGCGCGACGCGCGGGGGCGTTTGCTGTGTGGGGATGGCGGGTAGCCTAGCCGCGGGTTCGCGACGGACTGGTCAGCCCGACCCACGAAACGATCCCGCACCGGCGCCTTCCGGGTTGACGTTCACGTAAGCGGCAACTATTTAGCGGGCATGTCCAGCGATCCCGCCTATGCCTTGATCGAGCGTCATCCCGATCGCGATCATTTCTCGATTTCCGATCTCTCGGCAGAGTTCGACGTCACCGCGCGTGCGTTGCGCTTCTACGAGGATGAGGGGCTGATCGCCCCCGAACGCCGCGGCACCGCGCGGATCTATTCGCAGCGGGATCGTGCGCGGCTCGCCTGGATCCTGCGCGGCAAGCGCGTCGGTTTCTCGCTGTCCGAGATTCGCGAGATGATCGATCTTTACGATATCGGCGACGGACGCCGCGCGCAGCGTGCCGTCACGATCGAGCGCTGCCGCAGCCGCGTCGCTTTGCTCGATGCGCAGAAGCGCGACATCGACGCCGCCATCGCCGAATTGACCGAGTTCATCGAGCTCGTCGAACATAATCATCCGAAGGAAGCCTGATGCCCCAATATACGCCCCCCGTTCGCGACGTCCGCTTCGTGCTCGAGCATGTCGTCGGCCTCGAAAACTATGCCAACCATGCCGGCTTCCAGAACGCGACCCCCGACGTGGTCGATGCCGTGCTCGACGAAGGCGGCAAGTTCGTCGCCGAAGTGCTGTTCCCGCTCAATGCCTCGGGCGACCAGGAAGGCTGCACGCGTCACGAGGACGGCTCGGTCACCACGCCCAAGGGCTTCAAGGAAGCCTATGACGCGTTCGTCGAATCGGGCTGGGGCACGCTCAGCGCGCCGGAAGAATTCGGTGGCCAGGCGATGCCGCACGTCGTCTCGACGGCGTTCCAGGAGTTCATGATCTCGTCGAACATGGCGTTCGCGATGTATCCCGGCCTGTCGCACGGCGCGATCGCTGCGCTGCTGGCGAAGGGCTCGGACGAGCAGAAGGCGAAGTACGTCCCCAACATGGTCAGCGGCAAATGGGGCGGCACGATGAACCTGACCGAGCCGCAGTGCGGCACCGATCTCGGCCTCATCCGCACCCGCGCCGAGCCGCAGGCCGACGGCTCCTATGCGATCACCGGCACCAAGATCTTCATCTCGTCGGGCGAGCATGACCTGACCGAGAACATCATCCACCTCGTGCTGGCAAAGACGCCGGGCGCGCCGGAAAGCTCGAAGGGCATTTCGCTGTTCGTGGTGCCGAAGGTCCTCGTCAACGACGACGGCTCGCTCGGCGCGCGCAACCCCGTCACCTGCGGCTCGATCGAGCACAAGATGGGGATCCATGCCAATTCGACCTGCGTGATGAACTATGACGGCGCGATCGGCTGGCTCGTCGGCGAGGAGATGAAGGGTCTCGCCGCGATGTTCATCATGATGAACGCGGCGCGCCTCGGCGTCGGCCTGCAGGGCTTGGGCGTCGCCGAAGTCGCCTATCAGAACGCCGTCCAGTACGCGCACGACCGTCGCCAGGGCCGCGCGCTGACCGGGGCCAAGGAGCCGAACGAAAAGGCCGACACGCTGTTCGTCCACCCCGACGTCCGCCGCATGCTGATGGAAGCCAAGGCGCTGACCGAGGGCTTGCGCGCGCTGTGCCTGTGGGGCGCGCTCCAGGTCGATCTCGAGCATGCCGGCGCGACCGAGGAAGAGCGCCAGCTCGCTTCCGACCTGATCGGCCTGCTGACCCCGGTCATCAAGGGCTACGGCACCGACAAGGGCTATGACGTCGCGACCAACGCGCAGCAGGTTTACGGCGGCCACGGCTACATCGCCGAATGGGGGATGGAGCAATATGTCCGCGATGCCCGTATCGCGATGATCTACGAGGGCACCAACGGCGTCCAGGCGATGGATCTGGTCGGGCGCAAGCTCGCGCAGAACGGCGGTCGTGCGGTCCAGGCGTTCTTCAAGGTCGTCGCCGACGACGTCGCGGCGGGCAAGGCCGATCCCGCGACCGCCGACTTCGCGTCGCGCCTCGAAAAGGCCAATGGCGAACTCCAGGCGGCGACGATGTGGTTCATGCAGAACGGCATGCAGAACCCCGACAATGTCGGCGCCGGCGCGCACAGCTACATGCACATCATGGGCATCGTTGGCCTGGGCGTGATGTGGCTGCGGATGGCGACGGCTGCGACCAAGCTCAAGGCAGCGGGCGAGGGGGATCAGGCGTTCCTCGACGCCAAGCTGATGACCGCGCGCTACTTCGCCGAGCGGATCATGCCCGAGGCGGGCGCGCTGCGTCGCAAGATCGAGGCTGGTGCCGAAGCGCTGATGGCGATTCCACCGGAAATGTTCGTAGCGGCGTAAGCGCCGCGCGCCTCTTCTCGCATCCGGCAGGAGGAGGCGCGCCCGCCTATCGCGGCTCGAATGTCTGCGTCACGGCGGATGACGGTGCTGCATCGGCCTTGCGGCGCACGCCGACCAACGCATCGGGGACCGACGCCGGCGATCCCGGCGTTCGCGTCGCACTCGGCAGGGCATCGGGCTTAGCGATGTCTGCGCCGCGGGCACTCGGCAGATAGACCTGCTGCTTCATGCACTGCGATAGATCGGCGCGCTTGAACTCGGTGCAATTCCAGAGCGCCTTGTCATAGCCCCGCGCCCGGTCGCGCAGATAGCTGAACGACAGAGCGGCGATCTGCGTCGGCTGAAGCGGCAGCGCGGCGGGTGTCTTGGTCTTGTCGCTCCACCCCATCACCTTGCAATACGCGCGGTCGCCACAGGTCCGTGCAGCGAGCTGCGCGAAGCCGTCGGGTGTCATCTTCTTGGCATCGAGCGTCAGCAGGAAGCTGCCGTCGTCGCTGGCGAGCTCGCTCGGCAGCGGAGTCGCTGCCGCGACCGGGTCGATATAGAGTGCCTCGGTCGCGACCATCGAAGGCCCGTCGCGATGCGCGTCCGAATAGGTGGCGAGTTGCGCGATGATCGGCTCGTCGTTTGACACGTGGCGGTTGAAGGCGGGCGGGGTGCCCCACCAGCCGGTCCAGCGGAAGAACAGATGCGTGTTCACCGCGGCGATCTTGTCGAGGCTCGACTGCCAATAGGGCACGACCCAGTCGGTATGGTAATGCGTGGCATAGCCGACCGGCTTGAACACCGCGCCGGTCAGCGCCGCGGTCGCGGTCTCGCGCGCGCGTGTCCATTGCGCGTCGAGCCAGCCATGGCGCGCGAGCGCGCCGTCGCAGGTAAAGGTGAACTGGCAGCCGGTCGAGCGCTCGGCGCCCTGGAACACCACGCCGCAGATCGTCTTGGGGAAGGCGGGATGGCGGACGCGGTTGATCACCACCTGCGCGACCGCGCGTTGCCCGACTGGATCGTCGCCGGCTTCGTAGAGAACCGCGGCGGCCATGCAGTCGATCGCGCGGGCACGCTGGATCGGGTCGCCGGCGAGCTTGAACGGGCGCGCGGCGGGGTTGGGGCCATCGACGAACGGTACGCTCGCGTTGAACGCGCGGGCGTCGTCGGGGTCGAGATCCTGGAACGCGACGGGCTCGACTGGCGGCAGCTCGGCGGCGGGGACGACGCGCTGCGCTGCGCTACGCGCGACATGGTGGCGCACGAGTGGCGGCGCGAAGCGGATCAGCAGGACCGGGACGAGGATCGCGAGCGTCGCGATCGCCACGACGATCGCGCGCAGCGTGGCGCTGGGAGGGCGGAACGGGGTCATGCGATCAAGACCGGGAATTGAGAAGCAACGGGGGCACGAACGGCTCCTGACCGAAATGGGCCAGCGCCTTTAGCGCATTCCCGCGCGGATACGAAATGGGCGCGATGTCATCGCCGTGCGCGGTCCGGTTCGGTTCGGAAGGGGCGAACACCCCCCAACCGTCACCCCGGCCTCGTGCCGGGGTCCACCGTGCCGCATGAGCAACGGCGGCGTGCGGCTATCCCGGTGGACCCCGGGACGAGCCCGGGGTGACGAACAAATGTTTGTAGCTTGTCCGGCCCGCGTGTTGCGACGGGGCTCAGCTCTCCGGCAGGAAGTCCGGCACCGACAGATAGCGCTCGCCCGTGTCGTAATTGAAGCCGAGCACGCGCACGCCCTCGGGCAAATCGGGCAGCTTCTGCAGGATCGCGGCGAGCGTCGCGCCCGAGCTGATCCCGACGAGCATCCCTTCCTCGGCCGCCGAGCGGCGCGCCATGTCCTTGGCGATCGCCGCATCGACCTTGATCGCGCCGTCGATCGCCTGGGTGTGGAGGTTGGCGGGGACGAACCCCGCGCCGATCCCCTGGATCGGGTGCGGGCCGGGCGAGCCGCCCGAGATCACCGGCGAGGCGGCGGGCTCGACCGCATAGACCTTGAGGTGGGGCCAATCCTGCTTGAGCCGTTCGGCCACGCCGGTGATGTGCCCGCCGGTGCCGACGCCGGTGATGATCACGTCGATCGGCGAATCGCGGAAGTCGTTGAGGATTTCGAGCGCGGTCGTGTGGACATGGACATCGATGTTCGCGGGATTCTCGAACTGCTGCGGCATCCACGCGCCGGGCGTCTGCTCGACGAGCTCGAGCGCACGCTCGATCGCGCCCTTCATGCCCTTCTCGCGCGGGGTGAGGTCGAAGGTCGCGCCATATGCCAGCATCAGCCGGCGGCGTTCGAGGCTCATGCTCTCGGGCATGACGAGCACGAGCTTGTAGCCCTTGACCGCGGCGACCATCGCCAGGCCGACGCCGGTGTTGCCCGAGGTCGGCTCGATGATCGTGCCGCCGGGCTGGAGATGGCCGTCACGCTCGGCCGCCTCGATCATCGCCAGCGCGATGCGGTCCTTGATCGAGCCGCCGGGGTTCGAGCGTTCCGACTTGATCCACACTTCGGCGCCGGGGAACAGCTTCTGGACGCGGACGTGCGGCGTGTTGCCGATCGTGTCGAGGATCGTGTTGGCTTTCATGGCGTGGCCTCCAGTTCGAGATCGCGGGAATCTTGGGCGCTTTTGGGCAGATCGAAAGTCTTGGCATTACGAATGCTGGGGAACAGATAGGTCCACAGGATCGTAACGACAATCGCCCCGCCGCCCCCGACCAGCACCGCGCCGACCGGCCCGAGCGCCGCCGCGAGGAACCCCGACTCGGCCTCGCCGAGCTCGTTCGACGCCGAAATGGTGAGCTGCGATACCGCGCCCACACGCCCGCGCTTGTCGTCGGGTGTGTGCAGCGTGATGAGCGACTGGCGGATATAGACCGAGAACATGTCGGCCGCGCCCGCAACCGCCAGCGCCCCCAGACTCAGCGCCATGATCTGCGACAGCCCGAACACCACCGTGGCCACGCCGTAGACGAGCACCGCGCCGAGCATCTTGGGCCCGACATTGGTCTTGATCGGGCGGAACGAGAAGAACAGCGCGACGACCGAGGCACCGGCAGCGGGCGCGGCGGCGAGCAGGCTCAGCCCCTGCGGCCCGACCTTCAAAATGTCGTGCGCGTAGATCGGCAGCAATGCGCTCGTCCCTGCGAGGAACACGGCGAACAGATCGAGCGTGATCGCGCCGAGCACCAGCTTGTTCTGCCCGACATAGGACAGGCCGTCGACGATCTGGCGCAGCGGGTTGCCCTTGTTCGGGGTGATCGTGCGCGGCACCGGGGGGATCGTCAGCATGCACGCCAACGCGACCGCGAACAGCACCGTGGCGAGCGCATAGGCGCCCCACGGCGCGGCGGCATAGGCAAAGCCGCCGAGCGCCGGCCCGACGATCGTGCCGACTTGCCACGAGATCGAGCTCAGCGCGATCGCGGTCGGGAGGACTTCGCGGGGGACGAGATTGGGCGCAAGCGCGCCGAACGCCGGACCCGCAAACGCGCGCCCGAGCCCGAGCAGCACCGCGACCGAGAACAGGACCGGCAACGTCATGCCGCCCGAATAGGTGACGAGCGCGAGAATCAGCGCGCACGTCACTTGCAAGGCGAGCGTGCAGCGCGTGATCAGCCGCCGGTCGAATCGGTCGGCGACCCAGCCGGTGAGTGGCGTCGTCACGAACAGCGGCACGAATTGCAGCAGCCCAATCAAGCCGAGCTGCGCCGCGGCGCCGGCGGGGGACATCGTCGTCCGCGCGATCGTGTAGGTCTGCCACCCGATCACGATGATCATCGCATTTTGCGCGATCGTCATCGCGAAGCGCGCCGCCCAATACGAACGGAATTGCGCGATGCGGAGCGGGTGGCGGGCGGCGGTCATCTCGCCCCGCCTTAAGCGGTGCGATGCGGGAGGGGCAATCGAGGATGTGCTTGGCCTGTGGAAACTTGCGCTGTTCGCACGTCATCCGGGACTTGATCCGCGATCGACGCGTGCCACGCGCTTTCGCTACCGTGGTGGCGGTTCGGCGGAAAACATCGGCGATGCGCATCGTTTTGACAGGGGCGATTGATATCGGCGCAACATCGCGCCTATAGGCTCGGCGTCCCTCTCCCCAGGTCATGAGGTCTTCCAGACGTGGCAAAAGCCCCCGCTGCCGTAAAGGCACTACCCCCCGTGCCGAACCGCGAGCGCCCCGACGAGCCCAAAGCGTACGAGGCCTCGAAGGAAGAGCTGCTCGAATTCTACAAGCAGATGCTGCTGATCCGCCGCTTCGAAGAGAAAGCCGGACAGCTGTACGGCCTCGGCCTGATCGGCGGTTTCTGCCACCTCTATATCGGCCAGGAAGCCGTTGCGGTCGGCCTGCAGTCGGGTCTCGATGGCGACAAGGACTCAGTCATCACCGGGTATCGCGATCACGGCCACATGCTCGCTTACGGCATTGATCCAAAGGTGATCATGGCCGAGCTGACCGGGCGCGGCGCGGGCATCAGCCGCGGCAAGGGCGGATCGATGCACATGTTCTCGACCGAGAAGAAGTTTTACGGCGGCCACGGCATCGTCGGCGCGCAGGTGTCGCTCGGCACCGGCCTCGCCTTCGCGCACAAGTATAACGAGGATGGCGGCGTCGCCATGGCCTATTTCGGCGACGGTGCGTCGAACCAGGGCCAGGTGTACGAGAGCTTCAACATGGCCGAGCTGTGGAAGCTGCCGATCATCTATGTGATCGAGAATAACGAATATGCGATGGGCACGAGCGTCAACCGCTCGTCGGCCGAGGACCAGCTGTTCCGCCGCGGCGAATCGTTCCGCATCCCGGGCATCCAGGTCGACGGCATGGACGTGCTCGCGTGCCGCGGTGCCGCCGAGGAAGCACTCGCCTGGGTCCGCGCCGGCAAGGGGCCGATCATCCTCGAGATGAAGACCTATCGCTATCGCGGCCATTCGATGTCCGATCCGGCCAAGTACCGCTCGCGCGACGAAGTCCAGGCGGTGCGCGACAAGTCGGACCCGATCGACCACGTCAAGAAGCTGCTCGACGCGCAGGGCGTGACCGAGGCCGAGCTCAAGACGGTGGATCAGGAGATCCGCAAGATCGTCAACGAAGCCGCCGACTTTGCCGAGCAGGCGCCCGAACCCGAGGCTGCCGAACTCTACACCGACATTCTGGTGGAAACGTACTGATGCCCATCGAAATCAAGATGCCCGCGCTTTCCCCGACGATGGAGGAGGGCACGCTCGCCAAATGGCTCGTCAAGGAAGGCGATGTCGTCAAGTCGGGCGACATCATGGCCGAGATCGAGACCGACAAGGCGACGATGGAATTCGAAGCCGTCGACGAAGGGACGATCGGCAAGATCCTCGTCGCCGAGGGCACCGATAACGTGAAGGTCGGCACCGTCATCGCGACGCTGACCGCCGAGGGCGAAGCGCCCGACGCTGGCGGCGACGCCAAGCCGGCCGCTGCTGCGCCTGCACCCGAGCAAAAGCTCGAGGCGACGCCTGCGGCCAAGCAGGCCGAAACCGGCACGCAGCAACTGGCCGATGCCGCCAAGCACAAGGCCGAAGTCAGCGACCCCGCGATCCCCGAGGGGACCGAGATGGTCACGCTGACGTTGCGCGAAGCTTTGCGCGACGCGATGGCTGAGGAAATGCGCGCCGATAAGCGCATTTTCGTGATGGGCGAGGAAGTCGCGCAGTATCAGGGCGCGTATAAGGTCACGCAAGGCTTGCTCGAAGAATTCGGCGACAAGCGCGTGATCGATACGCCGATCACCGAATATGGCTTTGCCGGCATCGGCACGGGCGCCGCGATGGGCGGGCTTCGCCCGATCGTCGAGTTCATGACCTTCAACTTCGCGATGCAGGCGATCGATCACATCGTGAATTCGGCCGCCAAGACCAATTACATGTCGGGGGGCCAGATGCGCTGCCCGATCGTGTTCCGCGGGCCGAACGCCGCCGCAAGCCGCGTCGGTGCGCAGCATTCGCAGAACTATGCGCCGTGGTATGCGAGCGTCCCCGGCCTGATCGTGATCGCGCCATATGACGCGGCCGACGCCAAGGGGCTGCTCAAGGCGGCGATCCGCACCGAGGATCCCGTCGTGTTCCTCGAGAACGAGCTGCTCTATGGCCGCACGTTCGAGGTGCCCAAGCTCGATGACTATGTCCTGCCGATCGGCAAGGCGCGGATCATGCGCGAGGGCAAGGACGTGACGATCGTCAGCTATTCGATCGGCGTGGGCTTGGCACTCGAAGCCGCCGAGAAGTTGGCCGCAGAGGGTATCGACGCCGAAGTGCTCGACTTGCGCACGCTGCGTCCGCTCGACACCGAATCGGTGCTCAAGAGCCTCAAAAAGACCAACCGCCTCGTCGTCGCCGAGGAGGGTTGGCCCACTTGCTCGATCGCGTCCGAAATCCAGGCGCTGTGCATGGAGCAGGGCTTCGACGACCTCGACGCACCCGTGCTGCGCGTGACCAACGAGGATGTGCCGATGCCCTATGCGGCGAACCTCGAAAAGCTGATGCTGGTCAACGCCGACAAGATCGTCGCGGCGGTGAAGCAGGTGACGTACCGGGGCTGATCAGCCCCGGATACGGATCAGCTCGTATATTTATCGCAGGTGGAGGCGGTCGCGGCTGGAGTTGGATTGTAGATCTGACGATAGTCGCGATTGTCTCTGACGAGCAGCGATCCTGTATAGCGAATGACTTGCGGGGCGACGAACATCGATCCGAACAGCGGTTTGTAATTGTAGTTGATCTCGACGAACATCACCGCATTGTCTTGCGGAGCGCTGACCTTGCCGCCGGTCGGCCCCATGCCCGCCGTTGTCACGGTTCCGGCGTCGGCCGCGGTGTTGCTCGTCCCATCGGTGGCCTTGGTCGTGCCATAGGATGAGTCGTAATTGACGCCGCTCATCTTTCCGAAACACCGCTGCCAATGGATCCGCTGAACATAGGCGGTGTCGTAGGTCTGCTTCGTATTCTCGAGGCTCGATAGCGTGACACGCCCGTTCGTGGCCAGATCGAGCGCGGTGCTGGCGAGGCGAATGCCCTGGAACGCATCGTTCACGTCCGCCTCGCGCAATTGGATCACGCCCCCGCCGGCGTCTAGCCCGAGACGCGACGTCGTGTCGGCGAGATTGAGCGCATATTGGCTGATGCGCATGTTCGTCAGCGCGACCGACGACAATTCGATGCCATATCCGCCGACCGTCAGCACGAGCGGCAGCGTGAGGGCAAACTCCATCAGGGCAAGCCCGCTCTTGGCACGGGCGAGCCGGCGCGAACAGTCGCGCAGCGCGGCGATAGGATCGGGATGGATCACGGGCACACCAAAGTGGGAGTGTAGGAGACCTGCCCGGCATAAGGCTGGTTCTTCAGATAGGTCGTGGATGAATTCGTGACCGTTTGCGAAAGGCCGGCAAGGCCGGCCATGGGAAACAGCCGGGGATAGGTGATCGTCATCTTGTAGACGACGACGTCGCTCGCGCCGCCCTGACCCGACGCGCCGGGATCGGCGTCCCACGTCTTGTTGCCGTTGACGTCGGTGAAGCATTCGGTCGCGGCGTCGTACACCTTGTTGCCGTTATCGTCGCGGAACGATTCGGGCGCGATGTTGCCGAACTGCGAATAGCTCTTGCGCGACGAGACATAGGTCGCGCTCTTCATCACCAGCCAGACCGACGCCATCACTTTTTGGTCGATCGCGGCGCCGCTCGGGGTCGTATCGTTGCCCTGGATCGTCGAATCGCGTCCGGCCTTCTGCATCGCCCCGTCGAGGATCGACATGATGTACCCCTGATAGGCCAGGTCGGACAAACCCATGATCAACAAGATCATCACGGGGGCGACGACCGCGAATTCGATGATCGTCGCGCCGCGCGTGTCGCGGACGATCCGCACGACGCGCCGCGCTTCACGCACGATCCTCATTGCGTGATCCGAAGCTGCGCGATGCGTTGCGCGATGCTCTTGAAGGCCTTGGTCAGATCATCCTTGCTCGATGCCTGGAACGTCTGCCCCGGCGAGGCGCAATAGGTCAGGTCGGTCGTGACTCCGGTGCCGACGGCCACGACATAGATGGTGATGCCGCGCTTCTTGGCGGCATCGCACTCGACGCGGAAGCGCGCGGTATGATTGTTGTAGTCGGTGGTCGAATTGCCCGCTCCGCCGGTACGATTGTCCCACTGTTCGACGCCATATTGTCCGTAGGACGTCTGGCTCGGCGACATCGTGCCGTCGGTCATGAACACGATATTGCGCGTGGGATCCTTGCGGCCCGGCCATGCTGCCGTGTCACTGGCGAAGACGCCGGCAGGTGCCAGCATGCGCGTTCCCCAGATCATCCCGACATCGTGGTACGTTCCGCCGAACGGCTTGAAATCGACATTGTAGACATAGTCGTTGACCTGTTGTGCGGTCCACACCTTCAGCCGCTGGGCTGGCATACCGCATGCCGACGAGCCCAATTTGTCCATATAACCGGCTTTGTTGCAAAACTGACGTTGGGGATTCACGTAGGGAATCGAGTGGGATAGATGGGCGTGATGCCCAAACCTGCCGCACCTGTGTATCGCACGACGAACTGGCCTGAGTATAATGCGGCGC
>NZ_JASJVC010000013.1:0-73649 GCF_035019905.1 Sphingomonas sp. 10B4
GGATCATGTTGGAACATGAATCGCTTCCGGACCACAACGCAACCTCTTTTCCGGCTCCTCAATGAGTCAGGCTATATTATGGGCCTGTTTCGACGATTCTCTTCGGCCTGCCCAAAGTCGGTTTATCGTACCGCGCGGCATCCCGATCAGCGGCGGCAATCCTCGGTCACGCGGCCGACTTCGGCCCAGGCGGGAACGACCAGCGTCGGCATGCCGGCCTGCTCGACCAGGAACCGCCCGCGGCTGAACGCCATCGCATCGAGGATCCCGTCGCGCGGCGTCAGCGCGGTCGCGACATAGGCCGGCGCGGCGCCGGTCGGCTGGACCGTCACGCTGCGCGCCAGGGTCGACGTCCGCAGCGTCAGCGGGCCGCGCGCCTGCCCCTGGCGCGAGAGATACACCGTGTTGGTCTGCCGGTCGCAGCGCAGCGTCAACACCGCGTCGGCGCCGGGCACCCCGAACAGCGCGATCGATCCGCGCGCGTCGGTCCGGTACGTCCAGTCGCCCGGCGTCACCGGCCAATCGCGCCAGTCAGCGGCGAGCGGCGCGGGGGGCGGCGCCACCGGAACCGGGCGCGGCGCCGCAACCGTCGGGGCAGCGGCACGCGGCGGTGCGGGATTTCCGACGCAACCGGCAAGGACCAAGAGCGTGGCGACGACAGCGAGGCGTGGCGGGGCGAAGCGGGCGGGAGTCAGGGACATGCCAGGTCTATGCGCGAAGCGATCGCCTCGCTCAACCGCTGGCGCCCGCGCTCCACCCCGAATCCGCGTCGACTGGCGCTCACCAAACGTGCTTATCCGCGGGAACCAGCCCGCGGGGTGCGATCGTTCACGTCGCAGGGAACCGCAATGGCCCACGCGCCGTTACGCTCGCGACACGAAGGAAGAGATCCATGGCCCAGACCGAACCGACCCAATTGCTGCTCCAGTCGAACAAAGCCGACACGATGCCGATCCGCAGTCGCGACGGCGACAAGATCGGCACGCTGTTCTCGTTGATGGTCAACAAGCGCACCGGCCGCGCGGTCTATGCGGTGCTGTCGATCGGTGGCTTCCTCGGCATGGGCAAAGCCTACTATCCGATCCCCTTCTCGCTCCTTGCGTTCGATCCGGTCAACGACACCTACGTCGTAACGATCGACCGCCGAGTGCTCGAGGGCGGCCCGAGCTGGGCAGCGAATGCGCCGGAGTTCGACCAGGCGTATGCCGATCGCGTTTCGAAATATTACGATGTGGCGGGTGAGGATCTGTCGCTGAGTTAAGCGGCGCGCGGCACGATGCGGTCGAGCGCGCCGTTCAGGGCGCGCTTGGCTTCGACGATTTCGTACCGGTCCTGAAGGCGCAGAAAAAAGCCTTCTGACATACCGAAATAGCGGCCAAGGCGCAGATCGAGATCGGCGTCGACCGGACGGATGCCTTCGATGACCTCGGTGATGCGCTCTGACGCGACCCCGATATCGTCGGCAAGCCGCTCGACGCTCAACTCTTCGGGTTTGAGAAACTCGGTGACCAGCATTTGACCGGCATGCTCGTTGTCGAGCCAATCCGGATTAGTGATAGTCTGCAATCTCGACGTCATACGCGTCTCCAGCCTTCCAGACGAAACATATACGCCATTGGTCATTAATTGAAATGCTGTGCTGGCCTGCGCGATCATCCCTCAACGCGTGAAGCCGGTTCCCGCGCTGGCTTCCAAGCTCGTCAAGCGACAGAGCTACATCCAAAACGGTAAGCTTGCGCATCGCGCGTTGCTGGATATCGGGCGGCAGCTTTCGGCTACGCTCTCGGTTCCAGACGCGCTCGCTTTCCGAGTCAGCGAAAGTGCGGATCATGAAAATGCTCCTTGGGGCATTCTCATGGATCACGCTGCGGAAATAGCCAACCATGAAGGCAGGCAGCTTCCACCCATATGTCACCGCGCCCGCCGCGAACTCCCCGCCATTCCAGCCCGGATCTTCTGGCTCTTGCCATAGCGTGTCTTGCGCGTCCCCGGCTTGCCCTCGTTCGAGCGCCCCATCACCGGCGCCTTCTGCTGGTCGACCGGCAGTCCGAGCTCTTCCTGCTCCAACTGCCGGATCTCGTCGCGCAAGCGACCAGCCGTCTCGAACTCGAGATCCGCCGCGGCCGTCCGCATCTGCTTTTCCAGATCCTCGATATACGCGCGCAGGTTATGCCCGACCATGTGCGGCCGGTCCTCGTCGATCTCGACTGTCACCTGGTCGCGGCTAGCGACGTCTTGGATGATGTCGCCGATGTTGCGGCGGATCGTCGTCGGGGTGATGCCGTGCTCGGCATTGTAGGCGAGTTGCTTCTCGCGCCTACGCCCCGTCTCGTTCATCGCCCGCTCCATCGAGCCGGTGATGCGATCGGCGTAGAGGATCACGCGCCCGTCGACGTTACGCGCCGCGCGGCCGATCGTCTGGATCAGCGACGTCTCGGAGCGCAGGAAGCCCTCCTTGTCGGCATCGAGGATCGCGACCAGCCCGCACTCCGGGATATCGAGCCCCTCGCGCAGCAGGTTGATGCCGATCAGCACGTCGTACACGCCGAGCCGAAGGTCGCGGATCAGCTCGATACGCTCCAAAGTCTCGACGTCGCTGTGCATGTAGCGGACGCGCAGGCCCGCCTCGTGCATGAACTCGGTGAGATCCTCCGCCATCCGCTTGGTCAGCGTCGTCACCAGCGTGCGATAGCCAAGCTCGGCGGTCTTGCGCGCCTCGACGATCAAATCCTGCACCTGCTCCTCGACCGGCTTGATCTCGATCGGCGGATCGATCAGCCCGGTTGGGCGGATCACCTGTTCGGCGAACACACCGCCGGTCTGCTCCATCTCCCACGCCCCCGGCGTCGCCGAGACATAGGTCGTCTGCGGGCGCATCGCGTCCCATTCGTTGAAGCGCAGCGGGCGGTTGTCGATCGCCGACGGCAGGCGGAAACCATATTCGGCGAGCGTCAGCTTGCGGCGGTGATCGCCGCGCGACATGCCGTTGATCTGGCCAACGGTGACGTGGCTCTCGTCGACGAACAGCAGCGCATTCTCGGGCAGATATTCGAACAAAGTGGGCGGCGGTTCACCCGGCATCCGGCCGGTGAGGAAGCGCGAATAGTTCTCGATCCCCGCGCAGCTCCCGGTCGCCGCGATCATCTCGAGGTCGAAGTTCGTCCGCTGCTCGAGCCGCTGCGCCTCGAGCAGCTTGCCCTCGGGCACCAGTTCCTTGAGCCGCTCGGACAGTTCGAACTTGATCGCCTCCATCGCCTGCTTGAGCGTCGGCCCCGGCGTCACATAGTGGCTGTTGGCATAGACGCGCACCGAATTGAGGCTCGCGATCTTCTTCCCCGTCAGCGGATCGAACTCGACGATCTCCTCGATCTCGTCGCCGAAGAACGAGATGCGCCACGCGGTGTCGTCGTAATGCGACGGGAACAGCTCGAGATTGTCGCCGCGCACGCGGAAATTGCCGCGCTGGAAAGCCGCGTCGTTGCGCTTGTACTGCAACGCCACGAGCTTGCGCACGATCTCGCGCTGGTCGACTGTCTGCCCCTTCTTGAGGTCGAAGATCATCGCCGAATAGGTCTCGACCGAGCCGATACCGTAGAGGCACGACACCGACGCCACGATGATCACATCGTCGCGCTCCAACAGCGAGCGGGTGGCGGAATGCCGCATCCGGTCGATCGCCTCGTTGGTCGACGACTCCTTCTCGATGTAGGTGTCCGAGCGCGCGACATACGCCTCGGGCTGGTAGTAATCGTAATAGGATACGAAATATTCGACGGCATTGTCGGGGAAGAACGACTTCATTTCTCCGTACAGCTGCGCCGCCAGGATCTTGTTCGGCGCGAGGATCAGCGCGGGGCGCTGCACCGCCTCGATCACCTTGGCCATCGTGAAGGTCTTGCCCGATCCGGTCACGCCGAGCAGCACCTGGTCGCGCTCGCCGGCTTCCGTCTGCGCGACGAGTTCGGCGATCGCGGTCGGCTGGTCACCCGCCGCGGTATATTCGGAGGCGAGCGTGAAGCGCTTGCCGCCTTCGGCCTTGGGCGGATGCGCCGGGCGGTGGGGAACGAAGCTCTGCCCGGTTTCGGGCTCGTCGAGACTGGTGCGAATCTGGATTGCCATAGCTGCGCAATATGGGAAGGAACACGCCAACAGACAACGCACGCCGACCGCCGGCGCGCGCACTCCCGGGGAGATTCTTCAATGTCGTTCCGCACGCTGGCCACGCTGCTCGCTTTGCCTACCCTCGCGCTCGTCGCCTGTTCGCCCTCGGGTCCGGTCAAGCGCCAGGCCGGCAGCTGGTCGCAGAAGATCGAGATTCTCAAGCTCGAGGGCCGCGGCGCGACGCCCGAAACCAAGACGCAGATGCAAAAGATGTTCGATTCGATGGCGGGCACATCGGTCTGCCTAACCCCCACCGCAGCCGCCAAGGAAGATTTCGGCAAGGCGATGGAGCAGATGGCGTCGCGCGGCCAGAACTGCACCTTTGGCAAGAAGGAAGTGTCGGGCGGCACGATCCACGTCGCCGCGACCTGCAAGCAGCCGACCGGCGGCACCGTCAAGATGACGATCGACGGCAGCAACAGCGCGACCAAGCAGGACATGACGATGCAAACCGAGGGCTATGCCGCCACCGGCGCGAAGGAAGGCACGATGCAGATGCGCATCGTCTCGACCCGCGCCGGCGACTGCAAGCCCGGCGACATCACTCCGCCCGAAGCGCCCTCGGCAGCGCCGGCAACGGTCGCTCCGGCGGCGAAGCCGTAAGCACGCGGGGCGGGAATCATCCCGGTGAAGGCATGAGCCCGCGCCGCGATCACCCCACTGCGTCACCCCCGGGCTCGTCCCGGGGTCCACCGTGCCGCACAGTCTGCGGCGGCGGGATAAGCGGCACGGTGGCGCCCGGCACAAGGTCGGGGTGACGGTTTGGGGTTTATGGGCGCACGCCCACCGCTACCACCTACCCCGCCCGCCGATACGCCACGCGCCACATCGTCCAGCCGATCAGCGCCGCGACCAACGCCAGCACCAGGCTCGTCGCGATCGCGCTCATCCAGCGATAGAGCAGCGTCGGCGTGTCTTCCTGCGGCATCGCGAAAATCCCGAACCCATAGGTTTGCCCGCCAAGAAACAGCGCGAAGCCCGCCAGCGCCCCGACGCTTACCGCGCTCACGGGTCCGCGCCGCCCAAGCGCGTGGCACGCGAGCCAGACCGGTCCCCCGATCGCGACCGCCGCCATCGCAGTGATCACCGCGCCGACGAGGAACCCGATCAGCATCGGAAACGGATCGAACCCGCTGCCGATCGTCACCAACCCCGCGGCGAACAGCCCCCCGACAACGCCCCCCGCACCGAGCGCGAGCCCCGCGCGATCGAGTGATGCTTCATATCCCGCCGGTACCATCGATGTCGCCACGTCGGATCCCCCCGCGTGCCGCTTAGCACTCTCCCGCGCCGCTCCCAAGCAGATCTCGTTACGCAGCCGTACCTACACTTCGGGCGAGGTCCAGCAGTGCGCACGCCCGCGTCACAGGCTGCCGACCAAGGCCAGCACGACACCGATCGCGACCAACACAAGCCCGGCGACCTCGCTCGGGCTGGTCTTTTCGCCAAGATAAAAATGCGCGAACGCCATCGTGAAGGCGACCTCGATCTGCCCGACGATCCGCACCAAAGCGACCGGCGCCGAGGCAAACCCGGTGAACCAGCACGCCGAGGCGACCGACGACATCAGCCCGACTTGCCCGGCAACGCGCCATTCGGAGAAAACGCGCGCAACCTGGTCGCGCTCGCGCAGATAGACATACGCGCCCTGCAGCACCGTCTGCACCGCCACCGTCACCGCCAGCACGATCAGCGCGGCGCGGATATGATCGGGCGTGTGCACTTCCTGCGTCGCGGCGCGGATGCCGATCGTCGTCAACGCAAAGGCGAAGCCCGAAGCAATCCCGTACCGCGCCGCCGGCTGCCCGAGCGCGCGCAGGAAGGCGAGCGGCCCCATCCGCTTGCCGCCCGTCGACAGCACCATGACGCCCGCCACGCCGAAGCCGATGCCGGTCCAGGTCGAGAGGCTCAGATGATCGCCGAGCAGCAACACCGACAGCAGGGCGCTCTGCACCGCCTCGGTCTTCGAATAGGCCGTCCCGACGACGAAATTGCGCTCGCCGAACGCCATCAGCAGCAAATTGGTCGCGATGATCTGCGCGATCCCGCCGCCGAGGCAGAAGGGCAGAAACCACGCGCCGAGCGTCGGAAACGGCGCCGGTGCCACAAGGTATTGATACCCGACGACGAGCAACACCGCGACCGGCAGGCCGTAGAGATAGCGCACCAATCCAGCGGCATTGACCGACAGCGTGCGCGACACGCGCCGCTGCACCGCCGTCCGCCACGCCTGCAACGCCCCGCCGATCAGCGCGGCGGGGAGCCATAATGGGGTGGCGATCACCGAATCTCAGCTTGATCGACCGGAAACGCTTTCAATAGCCTGCCTCTCGTTGATGGCGGAACGCGACGACATAGACGGCGTCCTCCGCCGGATCGTACCGATACAGCGCGACATAGCCCGCCGCGCCAAAACCGATGACCACCTCGCGCAGGTCGGCGTCGCCCGCATAGGGGCGGCCGATCGCCGGATTGCGTTCGAGCAAGCGAAGCTGCCGGGCAATCTCGGCGCCGGCACGTTGGGCCGCTTGCGGGCTCTTCTCGGCAAGGAAAGTACGGCAGCGCGCGATCCCGCGAACCGCCCCTTCCGTGACGATCAGTCGTGGCACTCGGGCGCCTCGCGCTCGGACTCGGTTCCCCAGCTTTCGAGCCAGCCGATCGTTTCCGCAGCCGTGAGATGCCGTCCGGTTTCCTGATACGCCATCCAGGCATCCGACGCCTCTTGCCGGAAGCCTTCGCGCGCCTCTTCGCGATCGACATATTCGCGGATCGCCTCGCGCATGATCCAGTGCGCCGAGCGGTCGCGTTGCTGCGCCAGCGCCTGGATCCGGCTTTTCATTTCAGGATCGATCTTGAGCGATGTCGGCATGGTATCCACCTCGGTAGTCGGAGGTACTACCTGGTATTAATAGCGGATCGGGAGTTGCCCGACAATCGGCCCCTCAGACCAGCAACCCCTCACGTGCGATCTTCTCCTTCCACACCAGCGGCGCCAACTGGTGCACGTTCGCCCCAGTCGAATCGACCGCCACCGTCACCGGGAAATCCTCGACCTCGAACTCGTAGATCGCCTCCATCCCAAGATCCGCGAACCCGACCACCTTCGATCCCTTGATCGCGCGCGCGACGAGATACGCCGCCCCGCCGACCGCCATCAGATAGGCCGACTTGCCCTCGGCGATCGCCTTGGTCGCATCGGGCCCGCGCTCGGCCTTGCCGACCATCGCGAGCAGCCCCTGGTCGAGCATCATCCGCGTGAACTTGTCCATCCGCGTCGCCGTCGTCGGACCCGCTGGTCCAACCACTTCATCACCGACCGGATCGACCGGCCCGACATAATAGATCACGCGGCCCTTGAAATCGACCGGCAGCGGCTCGCCCGCATCGAGCATGTCCTTGATCCGCTTGTGCGCGGCGTCACGCCCGGTCAGCATCTTGCCGTTGAGCAAAAGCCGGTCGCCCTGCTTCCAGCCCTGCACGATCTCGGGCGTCAGCGTATCGAGATCGACGCGGATCGCGGCGCTGTCGGGCTGCCAATCGACCTTGGGCCATTCATCGAGCTTGGGCGCCTCGAGGAAGCTCGGCCCCGATCCGTCGAGCACGAAATGCGCATGCCGCGTCGCCGCGCAATTGGGGATCATCGCGACGGGCTTGCCCGCGGCATGGCACGGTGCGTCCATGATCTTGACGTCGAGGATCGTCGACAGCCCGCCGAGCCCCTGCGCGCCGATGCCGAGCGCATTGACCTTGTCGAAGATCTCGATCCGCAGCGCCTCGATGTCGGTCTTCGGCCCGCGTGCCTTCAAAGGCCCCATGTCGATCGGCTCCATCAGCGCCTGCTTCGCGAGCAGCACGCAATGCTCGGCGGTCCCGCCGATGCCGATCCCGAGCATCCCCGGCGGGCACCACCCGGCGCCCATCTGCGGTAGCATCTCGAGCACCCAGTCGACGATCGAATCGGACGGGTTCATCATCTTGAACTTCGACTTGTTCTCGCTGCCACCGCCCTTCGCCGCGACATCGACCGAGACGCGCGACCCCGGCACCATGTCGACATGCAGCACGCACGGCGTATTGTCCTTGGTGTTGCGGCGCGTGAAGGCGGGGTCCGCCAGCACCGAGGCGCGCAGCTTGTTTTCGGGGTTGAGATAGGCAAGCCGCACGCCCTGATCGACGATCTCCTGCAGCGAGCGGCTGGTATCGTCGAAGCGGCAGTCCATGCCCCATTTGATGAAGACGTTGACGATTCCGGTATCCTGGCAGATCGGGCGATGCCCCTCGGCGCACATCCGCGAATTGGTCAGGATCTGCGCGATCGCGTCCTTGGCGGCGGGCCCCTGCTCGGCGTCATACGCTTCGCCCAGCGCGCGGATATAATCCATCGGATGATAGAAGGAGATGAATTGCAGCGCGTCGGCGACGCTTTCGATCAGATCGGCTTCGCGGATGATGGTCGTCATGGGGCTACTCCTATGGGCCGGGCCTTAAAGCCATGTCCGCCGCGCGCCAAGCCATCCGCCGCACGCGGTTCTCGCGAAGATTGTCTGGGGCACAAGGATTTTGGAAAGGATCGCCCGCTATAGCGGCGACGATGCCCATTTCGCCGCTTCTTCTCCTGATTCTGGCCCTCGCTCTGGGGCTTAGCGGCGTTGCGGCCGGTGTCCTCTGGGCCCGTCGGCGCAGCGTTACGATTTGCCCCGAACGCGACTCGCACGATCGCCTCGCGCGGCTGCTGGTCGATGAATTCGAAGGACATTCGAACGGCTGGTTCTGGCGTACCGACGCCGAGGGCTGCCTCAGCTATCTCTCGGCCAAGGTCGCCGCCGAACTCGACGCGCCCGATGCGCCCGCGCTCGGCCAGCCGCTGCCGACGCTGTTCCGCATGGACAGCGCCTCGCCCGAGACCGAGCGCACGCTCGGCTTCCACCTCGCCGCACGCACCGCCTTTTCGAACTACTCGGTCCGCCCCGCGAGCCGCGCCAAGCTCGAGCGCTGGTGGTCGATCTCGGGGCGGCCGATCGCCGACTCGGCGGGCGCGTTCCTCGGCTTTGTCGGGAGCGGAAGCGATCTCACCGAGACGCGCCGCGCCGATGCCGAGATCACGCGGCTGGCGCTGTTCGACGGGCTGACCGGCCTCGCCAACCGCCAGCGGCTGCGCCTCTCGCTCGAACAGACGCTGAGTGCGAGCAGCGTCGCGCCGCGCACCAGCGCGCTGCTCCTGCTCG
This sequence comes from Sphingomonas sp. 10B4, assembly GCF_035019905.1. Lineage (NCBI taxonomy): Bacteria > Pseudomonadati > Pseudomonadota > Alphaproteobacteria > Sphingomonadales > Sphingomonadaceae > Sphingomonas > Sphingomonas sp. 10B4. The sequence goes on from NZ_JASJVC010000013.1 coordinate 9,387, forward strand.
ATCTCGATCGCTTCAAGGCCGTCAACGACACGCTCGGCCACCACACCGGCGACGCGCTGCTCAAGCAGGTGGCGCAGCGCTTGCAGCGCGCGAGCGGCGGCGACGGGCTGGTCGGACGCCTAGGCGGCGACGAATTCCAGGTGATCCTGCCCAACGAGACCGATCGCACGCGGCTCGGCGATCTCGCGCGGCGCGTGATCTTCGACCTGTCGCAACCCTATACGATCGAGGGCTCGGCGATCAGCATCGGCTGCTCGATCGGCGTCGCGATCGCGCCCGAGGACGGGCATGACGCCGAGACGCTGGTGCGCAACGCCGATCTCGCGCTCTATGCCGCCAAAGGCGACGGGCGCGGCATCCACCGCTTCTTCCGCCCGGAAATGCTCGCCGGCGCGCAGAGCCGCAAGCAGCTCGAGGATGATCTGCGCGACGCGCTTGCCGCCAACCAGTTCTTCGTCGCCTATCAGCCCGTCGTCAGCACGAAGACCGAGCGGATCGTCGGCTATGAGGCGCTGCTGCGCTGGGAGCATCCGACGCGCGGGCTGATCAGCCCGGCCGACTTCGTCCCCGTCGCCGAGGATTGCGGGCTGATCGAATCGATCGGCGAATGGGTGTTGCGCACCGCGTGTCTCGATGCGGCGTGTTGGCCGAAGGACGTGCGCGTCGCGGTCAACGTCTCGCCGATCCAGTTCGCCAATCCAGCACTGCCGACGGTCGTCACCTCGGCGCTCGCCAAATCGGGGATCGTGCCCGATCGGCTCGAGCTCGAGATCACCGAAGGCGTGTTCGTCAACGAAAACGCCGCGACCGAACAGATGTTCAGGACGCTCAAGGGCTGCGGCGTACGCCTCGCGCTCGATGATTTCGGGACGGGCTATTCGTCGCTCGGCTATTTGAAGAAGGCGCCGTTCGACAAGATCAAGATCGACCAGAGCTTCGTGCGCGGCGCGGCGATCGCGGGCAACCGCAACGCCGCGATCATCAAGGCGATCGTCAGCCTCGCCGAGACGCTCGGCATGGAGACGACCGCCGAGGGCGTCGAGAATCACGACGAGATCGCGCTGATCCGCGAGCTCGGCTGCAGCCACATCCAGGGCTATGTCTATGGCAAGCCGGCGCGCGCGCCCGATGTGCTCGAGCAGCTCGCGGCGGGTGGCGGCCGCGCGATCGCCAACGGCTTCCGCGTCAGCCGGAGCCCACGCACCGCGATGCTGCGGACTGCGCGAATCCAGGCGGGCGACATTGTCGGCGAGGTGCGGATTCGCAACCTCTCGACGACGGGCGCGATGATCGACGGGATCGATGTCGAGGCCGGAGCAGGCGAGTTCGAAGTGTTGATCGAACTGCTCGAGGACCAGATGTTCCCCGCCACGCTGCGCTGGGCAGCCGATGGCAAGGCCGGCCTCGCCTTCGCGGAGAGCTTCAACCTCGAGCGCCTCGCCGCGGCCACCACCGCTCCGGTGCGCAAGGCGGGATAACAGCCACACCTGCCGAGCGCCGCCGCTGGGGGGAGCGACGCTCCTCCTTCGCCTCCCCTCCCTGGAAGGGAGGGGAGCGAGGGGTGGGTTGCTCTCAGTGGGAACGGCACGCCCGACGACGGGCCGACCCACCCCCAGCCCCTCCCTTTCAGGGAGAAGAGCCGACGTTTCAGCCCGCGCGGTCCGCGGTTGCAGCGGGGGCTGCAGCGGGGGCTGGTGCCTGGGCCGGAACGGTCGTGCCCATCGCAGGCGGCGGTGGTGGCGGCGGAGCGTCGTTCGCGCCGGGGCCGCCATCGGGACCGGCGCCGGGTCCACGCGGACCGTGGCGCGGACCATCGGGCCCATCGGGGCCGCCCGGACCACCAGGCCCACCCGGACCGTGATGCGGCGGGCCCATCGGCCGCAGCGCAACGACCTTGCCGTCGGCGCTCACCAGGAACGAGGCGTGGATCATCCCGCGGCGATAATGCCCCTGGACGGTCACCGCCTGCCCGGCGCTGACGAGGCCGGTGCCGTCGCCCTGCCGCCCGAGATCGACCAGCGCACGCCCGCTGCCATCGCTCAGCACGAACATCGGGCCATAGGTTTCGGCAACGCGGCCGCGCACGCTGATCACGCTGCCATTGTCGGTCAGCGAGCGGATCGCCACCGCCTTGAGCGGCGCCATCTCGACCGAGGGGCCGGTCATCTGTGCGATCGTCGCGCCGCCGCCGATGCCGAGCGCGAGCAGCGCGGCACCCACGATCGCGGTGCGCACCGGCAGCTTGCGGCGCGGGCGGTCGTCCGCCACGGTATCGTAAGGGGCCTGGGGGCCTTCGATTTGGTCGGTCATCATTGCACTCCTGCGTGGTTGATGCCCGCTTTGTACGGGAGCGTCCCGACACCGCGCTGAACTTGTCGGTTCAGTCTCGGTTTAAGCAGTCCGCCTAGCGCGCGGTGCAAAGGACTGAGGACATGCGGATCTTATTGGTCGAGGACGATACGGCGCTCGCCGAGGGAATCGCGAAAGCGCTGCGCGCCGAGCATTTCGCGGTCGACGTCGCCACCAATGGCGAGGACGGCGCGCATCTCGGCGATACCGGCGGCTATGACGCGGCGGTGCTCGATCTCGGGCTGCCGATCAAATCGGGGATCACCGTGCTCGAGGAATGGCGCGCCGCGGGCCGCGTGCTCCCCGTACTGATCCTCACCGCGCGCGACGGCTGGTCGGAAAAGGTCGCGGGCTTCCGCGCCGGCGCCGACGATTATCTGACCAAGCCGTTCCGCGTCGAGGAGCTGGTGATGCGCCTGCGCGCGCTGGTCCGCCGCGCGACGGGCAATGCCGCGGCGCGGATCGTGTGCGGCCGTGTCGCCTTCGATTCGCTGACTGGGCAGGTCGAGCTAGACGGTCTCCCGCTGCGGCTCACCGCGCTCGAATGGCGCGTGCTCTCAGCGCTGATGCTGAGGAAGGGCGTCGTCGTCGAGCGGCTGTATTTGCTCGACCATGTCTATGAAGGCGATTCGGATCCCGATTCGAACTCGCTCGAAGTGATCATCGGGCGGCTGCGCAAGAAGATCGGCGCCGAGGCGATCGAGACCGTCCGCGGACGCGGGTATCGCGTGGTGGAGGGGTGAGCGGCCCCGCCCTCTTCCGTCACCCCGGCCTTGTGCCGGGGTCCACTTCGCCCCTCGCGCGGCAGCCGGTGTTGGACGGTGGGCCCCGGCACAAGGCCGGGGTGACGAAAGGGCTGACATGACCCTCCTCCCCCGCTCGCTCTACGGACGCCTGCTCGTCACCGCGCTCGTCGCGACGCTCGCCGCGCTCGCCTTTGCCGCGGTGACGATCGGCGCGGTGCTCGATCGCTTCGTGATGCACGGGCTGGACGACCGGCTCGACGCGCAGATCGCGGTGCTCGAGCAAGCCGTCCGCCCCGACGGCAGCATCGACCGCGCGCGGCTCGTCCTCGCCGCACCCTATGACGATCCGCAAGGCGGCTGGGGCTGGCGGATCGATGCGCCGGGCCGCACGATCACCTCGCCCGCCGCGCCCGCCCTCGCCGCGCTGCAAGCGCGCGGCCCGCGGCGCGCACCGCCGCCCGCTTTGCCGCCGCTTTCCCCGCCAGCGCCTTCCGCTCCGTCATCCGCCGCGTCAGCGCTGATCGGCCCACCGCCCCCGCCCGATGGCCCGCGCGCACACGGCGACGGCCCGCGCGACCACGACGGCACGCAAGCGCTCGACTGGCATGGGGAGGACGGCATGCGCCACGCGCGCAGCCTGACGCTGGCCACCCCGGCGGGCGCGGTGCGGATCACCGCCTCCGCCCCGCGCGCGATCGTCGACCGCCCGCTCCGCGCGGCGATGGCACCGCTGCTCGGCTCGCTGCTGCTGCTCGGCGTCGCGCTGGCGACCGCGACGCTGGTCCAGCTCCGCATCGGCCTGCGCCCCTTGAAGACGATGCGCACCGGCCTCGCCGCGATCCGCGCCGGAACCGCGCGCGCGCTGCCCGAGGATCAGCCGACCGAACTCGCCCCGCTCGCGCGCGAGATCAACGCGCTGCTCGACGAAAATGCGACCGCGCTCGCCAATGCCCGCGCGCACGTCGCCAATCTCGCGCATGGCCTCAAGACGCCGCTCGCCACGCTCGCGCTCGCGCTGCCGCCGCACGATCCCGACGGCACGCTCACCGCGCAGGTCGCGCGGATCGACCAGGCGGTCCGCCACCATCTCGGCCGCGCGCGCGCCGCGACGCCGGGGAGCGGCTTGCGCTTCGCAACCCCGCTCGCCCCCGTCGTCGCCGACCTGACCACCGCGCTGTCGCGGATCCACGCCGATCGCGGCGTCAGCGCGAGCGCGACGATCGATCCCGCGCTCAGCGTCGCGGTCGACCGGCAGGATCTCGACGAGCTGGTCGGCAATCTGCTCGACAATGCGTGGCGCTTCGCCGCCGCGCGAATCACGATCGACGCCGCCCCCGCACCCGATCCGCGCTTCATCCGCCTGAGCATCGCCGATGACGGCAAGGGCATTGCGCCCGCGGCCCGCGCCGCCGCGCTCACCGCCGGGCAGCGACTCGATGAACGCGGCGATGGCCACGGCTTCGGCCTGTCGATCGCACACGAACTCGCGACACTCTATGGGGGCTCGCTGGTGCTCGATGCAGCATCGCTCGGTGGTCTCGATGCGATCGTTACGCTGCCGACGACGCTTTTCTCCGAGGCGTGAAAATATTGTCACGTTCCCGCTTCGGTCTCTTGCGTTTGAGCGAAGCCAGCTTTGACCGCGCGTCGCGTGATGAGGCTTCGCCCGGTCATCCGCCAAGCGTCGCGGATTAGCGACGAACCGAGTCCCCAATCTGTCATTTACCGTCTTGTGTCTCCGCGCGATCCGGCACAATCTGTAGGGGTTGAGTTCGGGGGCGAACCCAAGAGCTAGTGAATGAGACACCGCAACCCTATATTGCGGTAATGATCTGGACTGCGATTGTAGCGCGGGACGGTCTGTTTTTGTTCTCGCGTTTGCCCACGGAATGCTATGCTGGGAGCTCGCTTCCCGATTCGAACGGATCGGGAACAGAGGCGGTCCCGGTCGACACGATTTTGAACGAGTTTACAGGGACGCGAAACATGGATTTTCGGGATACCGGGGAAGTGAGTACCGACATGGCCACCGATATGATCGAGGCGCTCGCCGCCGCTGCGGCACCCGCCGACGACGCCGCCAAGGACGGTCGCGGCACCGCCGATCGCAAGCTCGCCGCGCGGGGCGATTCGAAGGAAATCCACGTCCAGCTCTATCCGGTCGAGGTCGATCATTCGCGCGATGCGCTGCTGACCGATTTCGGCAAGGACACGCTGCGCGACCGCTATCTGCTCCCGGGCGAGACCTTCCAGGATCTGTTCGTGCGCGTTGCCTCGGCCTATGCCGATGACGGCGCACATGCCCAGCGGCTCTACGGCTACATCTCGAAGCTGTGGTTCATGCCCGCGACCCCCGTGCTCTCGAACGGCGGCACCGGGCGCGGCCTGCCGATCTCGTGCTTCCTCAATTCGGTGCCCGACAGCCTCGGCGGCATCGTCGATACGTGGAACGAGAACGTCTGGCTCGCGTCGCGCGGCGGCGGCATCGGCACCTATTGGGGCAATGTCCGCGGCATCGGCGAGCCGGTCGGCCTCAACGGCAAGACCTCGGGCATCATCCCGTTCGTCCGCGTGATGGATTCGCTGACGCTCGCCATCTCGCAAGGCTCGCTGCGCCGCGGGTCGGCCGCCTGCTATCTCGACATCTCGCACCCCGAGATCGAGGAATTCCTCGAGATCCGTAAGCCCTCGGGCGATTTCAACCGCAAGGCGCTCAACCTCCATCACGGTGTGCTCATCACCGACGCCTTCATGGAAGCGGTGCGCGCGGGCGAAGAGTGGAATTTGACGAGCCCGAAGGACGGCTCGGTCCGTGCGACGGTCGATGCGCGCGGCCTGTTCCAGAAGCTCGTCGAGACGCGGCTTGCCACCGGTGAGCCGTACATCGTCTTCGCCGATCACGTGAACAAGGGCATGCCCAAGCATCACCGCGACTTGGGGCTCAAGGTCTCGACCTCGAACCTGTGCTCGGAAATCACGCTGCCGACCGGCAAGGACCATCTCGGCAACGACCGCACCGCCGTCTGCTGCCTGTCCTCGCTCAACCTCGAGACATGGGACCAGTGGAAGGACGAGAAGGGCTTTATCGAGGACGTGATGCGCTTCCTCGACAACGTCCTGCAGGACTTCATCGACCGCGCCGAGCCCGGCATGGAGCGCGCCGCCTATTCGGCGATGCGCGAGCGCTCGGTCGGCCTCGGCGTGATGGGCTATCACAGCTTCCTCCAGGCGCGCGGCCTGCCTTTCGAAGGCGCGATGGCCAAGTCGTGGAACCTGCGGATGTTCCGCCACATCAAGGGCCAAGTCGACGAAGCCTCGATGCACCTCGCGATGGAGCGCGGCCCCTGCCCCGACGCCGCCGACATGGGCGTGATGGAGCGCTTCAGCTGCAAGATGGCGATCGCGCCGACCGCGTCGATCTCGATCATCTGCGGCGGCACCTCGGCGTGCATCGAGCCGATCCCGGCGAACATCTACACGCACAAGACGCTGTCGGGCTCGTTCTCGATCAAGAATCCGTATCTCGAGAAGCTGCTGATCGAGAAGTCGAAGAATTCGGACGCGATCTGGAATTCGATCCTCGAGCAGGGTGGTTCGGTCCAGCACCTCGACTTCCTCAGCCAGGACGAGAAGGACTGCTACAAGACGAGCTTCGAGATCGACCAGCGCTGGCTGATCGAACTCCAGGCCGATCGCACGCCGTTCATCGACCAGTCGACCTCGCTCAATTTGTTCATCCCCGCCGACGTCGAGAAGTGGGACTTGCTGATGCTCCACTTCCGCGCGTGGGAATTGGGCGTGAAGTCGCTCTATTACCTGCGCTCGAAGAGCATCCAGCGCGCTGGGTTCGCCGGCGGGGTCGAGAACGACAACACGATCGAGAAGCCGCAATACGAGTTCGAAACGACCGATTACGACGAGTGTCTGGCGTGCCAGTGAGCTAAATTCCCTCTCCCGGTAGGAGAGGGAGGGAGCGGCGCAGCCGCGGAAGGGTGAGGACAGGATGCGGCTCTATGCACGTCAGCCAGTCGGTACCGTTCCGCGCGCGCGGCAATTGCGGCGCGATGCACCCGAGCCGGAACGCCGGCTGTTACGGGCGCTGCGCGAGAGCTTCCCGACGCTGAAATGGCGCCATCAAGCGCCGGTAGGGCCATTCTACACCGACATCCTGTGCTTTTCGGAAAAGCTGGTGATCGAGGTCGATGGCGACACGCATGCCGATCGCGAGACGCGCGATACAGGCCGAACCAAGATGATCGAAGCGGAAGGGTTTCACGTGCTGCGCTTCACCAACACCGATGTGATGAAAAATACCGACGGCGTGATCGCGTCCATCTCCCTCTCCCTTCGGGAGAGGAGTTTTGGGTCGGACATGCCCCCGGCATGTCCTGAACAGCGCGGGGCGCTGCTCACCCAAAACTGGGCCCCCGCGGCGCAGCCGCGTGGGAAGGGTGAGGACATCGCATACGGAAAGGGCAGCGCGGAATGACCCGCACTGCCCTCACCCGACCTCGCTACGCTCGGCCACCCTCTCCCAGAGGGAGAGGGGCTTTTAGCTTATTTCTCTTCTTCGAAGGTCACAGCGACATCGCCGTTCGCCGAGAGCCGCACCTTGCCGTCCTCGACATCGGCGACCAGGCCGAGCGAGATGTAATGGTGATGCCCTTCGTGCGACCCCGAGCCCTCGTTGACCTGCGCGCCCGAATCCTTCTTGGTCAGCTTGATGCGGCCGCCCTCGACATGGTCGACGGTGCCGACATGGACGCCGTCGGCGCCGATGACTTCGGCATGTTCTTTGATCTGCGATGCGTCGACCATGATGGTAGCTCCTGTGCTATGATTGCGATCCCTCAACGCGCCGTTGGGGCATTGGATGCACGAGGCACAGCATGATCCCATCATTACGCATCCGCAACGCCTTCCATGCGGTCCGCCCATGCGAGGACCCGCGATGAGCCTGTCGATCGGCATCATGTACGCGGTCGCCGCGCTGTTCACGGCTCTAGGCGCCGGCCTGCTGCTGTCGCTCACGCGGCCGAGCGCGCCCGGCAAGGTCTACGCCTTCCGCATGATCGGCATCATGGCGCTGTCGCTCGGCATCGTGCTGCTGATGTCGGCGAGCGCGATGTGGCGCTGGAGCGTCGCCGCATGACCCCGTTTCACCCCCAGTTTTAACCCATCCCCAGATACAGTCCCGGAGTAACCCCCAATGTCCCTCACCGAAGCCCGCAAGCAGTACAAGCCGTTCGAATACCCCTGGGCGTTCGACTTCTGGAAGCGCCAGCAGCAGATCCACTGGATGCCCGAGGAAGTGCCGCTGGGCGAGGATTGCCGCGACTGGGCGCAGAAGCTCAGCGACCATGAGCGCAACCTGCTGACGCAGATCTTCCGCTTCTTCACCCAGGCCGACGTCGAGGTGCAGGATTGCTATCACGAGAAATACGGCCGCATCTTCAAGCCGACCGAGATCAAGATGATGCTGGCCGCGTTCAGCAACATGGAAACGGTGCACATCGCCGCGTACAGCCATCTGCTCGACACGATCGGCATGCCCGAGAGCGAATATGGCGCCTTCCTCGAATATAGCGAGATGAAGGACAAGCACGATTACCTGCAGACCTTCGGCGTCGACACCGACGAGGACATCGCCAAGACGCTCGCGATGTTCGGCGGCTTTACCGAGGGGCTGCAGCTCTTCGCCAGCTTCGCCATGCTGATGAATTTTCCGAGATTCAACAAGATGAAGGGCATGGGGCAGATCGTCACCTGGTCGATCCGCGACGAGAGCCTCCACTGCGAGGGCATCATCAAGCTGTTCCACGCCTTCTGCGCCGAGCGCAACTGCATGACCAAGTCGGTGCGCGACGACATTGCCGACATGTGCCAGCACACCGTCCGGCTCGAGGACAATTTCATCGATCTCGCGTTCGAGATGGGCCCGGTCAACGGCATGACCCCCAAGGAGATCAAGAAGTACATCCGCTACATCGCCGACTGGCGGCTGGGGCAGCTCGGGATGAAGCCGATCTACATGATCGACGAACACCCCCTCCCCTGGCTCGCGCCGATGCTCAACGGCGTCGAGCACGCCAACTTCTTCGAACAGCGCGCCACCGAATATTCGAAGGCGGCGACGCGCGGGAATTGGAACGAAGTGTGGGACGGCTTCGACAAGCGCCAGAAGGCTAAGGCGGGTGTCGGGGTTCCGGTCGCGAACGAGGATGCCGGCGACGCGGGGGATATGTTCTCGCGCGCGGGGGTTGCGGCGGAGTGACCGCCGTTCTCCATCGTACCGCAATTGTTTATGACTTTGACGGGACTCTGTCGCCGGGATCGATGCAGCAACACACGTTGCTCCCGGTGATGGGGTATCCCGACCCGGACAAGTTTTGGTCTGAGGTGAAGGAACTCAACAAAGCGATCGATGGAGACGAAATACTGACTTATATGCATTGCCTTCAAGCGGTTGAGGGTAGTCACATGTCAAAGGATAGTCTCGCCGATCATGGTGCGAGACTACCCTATTTCGCAGGTGTCGAGTCTTGGTTTGATAGGATTGACGCTTACGGCCTCAAGCGCGGCCTAGCGATTGAACATTACGTAATTAGCTCCGGCCTTGATGAGATAATAGCCGGAACTACGATCCGGAAGCACTTCAAGCACGTCTTTGCATCTAAATACGCATACAAGGACGGCAGGCCATTGTGGCCTGCCGCCGCAGTAAATTACACCGGCAAGACACAGTATCTGTTTCGAATAAACAAAGGCGTAATGAATCAGTCGGACGACAAGGCGGTTAATCGCTGGATCCCGATGGACGAGCGGGAAATCCCCTTTGAGCGGATGATCTTCATCGGAGATGGAGACACAGATATTCCAGCTATGAAAATGCTAAGATATCAGGGGGGAGTACCTGTTGCCGTATTTGATCCAGAACGGTTTCAAGGCCCTGACGCCAATAAGGTCTACAACCTGATCGCAGAAGATCGAGCAGACCATGTTTGCCCAGCGGATTACCAAGCGCAGTCGCAATTAGACATAACGGTTAAAGGCGTTTTAGGACGTATCGCCCGCAGCGCAGGTTATCGCCCGGAAAGCTGACAGGCCTCTGCCGAGACAATTAAGAAGCCGGTGGATATTTGCGCCGCGTATGCAGCACGGTCAGCACATCGATCTCCCCCTCGGGCGCGATCGCATAGACGATTTGATACGGCAGCCCAGGCACCGCAAACACGCGCGTTCCCGCAATCTCGCCAACACGCCCAAGCTTCGAGAACTTACCGAACATCATCGCGGTCTGAAGGATCCGGCTCACCACCCGCTCGGCGGCGCGCTCATTGTCCTGCGCGATCCAGTCGCGGATCGCGACCAGATCGTCCCGCGCCTGCGGCGTGAGGTTAACCTTCAAGCTTGAGGTCGCGCCACACCTGCTCGACGGGGATCATCGCCGCACGATCGCGGCTTTGCGCCAATCCGCGCTCGATCTTCGCGCGCTCCCATGCCGCATAGCCGGGGTCGAGCACGCCAGCTTGCTCGGAGACCTTATCGGCGGGGATCGCGGTCGGCTTCATGCGCGCGAGCGTATCACCGTTTGCGCATTCCGAAAATCGCCGTTTGCGATCGTTCAATCCTCCCCCGGGCGAGGGAGGACTAAACCTCCCTACCCCCGTAACCAAGACAAAACAAACGGCCGCCGCGGCGCGCTCGTCCCGTTGGGCGTCGCCACATCGATGTCCTGCCGGTTGAACTGCCGATACAGCACCACGCTCAGCACCGCGGCATAGAAGCACCACACCGACGCAAACGCATAGCCCTTGACCAGATGCACGATCGTCAGCCCGATCACGTTGAGCAGCCCATAGCCCCGCACCACGCGGTGCGTCGACAGCAGCAGCGCCCCGCACGTCGCGAGGATGTAGAGCAGCGACACCCACATCTGGCTGGTGATCGGGTTGGTATAGGTGATCGAATGCTGCTCGATCACCGCGCAGGTCGGCGCGACGACAAGGCCGGTCATGTCCCACGCGAACACCACCGCCCCCACGCCGCACAGAGCGAGGATCACGCGCCGCCGCCACCCCGGCGGCTCCATCAGCACCACCGCGACGGGCATCAGCAGCGGCAGGATCCCGATCGCATAGAGCGTGAAGAGGAACACGCTATGGTCGACCGCCGTGGCCCCGAGCCGCCCCTCGAGCGCGAGCCACACCATCCCTTCGGAGAACTGGTGCACCGCGAACAGCAGCGGCACGCACGCGAATAGCAGCGCGCGCGGTTCGCGGACATGCCGTAGCGTCGCGACGCCGACCACGCCGAGGACCACCGACGCGGTAAAACTGGCGGTGGCCGAAAAGCACATGAGCACAGACCTTCACGAGCAGGAGAGACGTCCGCTCTGGGGCGCACCGCCGTGGAATGCCAGCAGGATTTCGCGGCGGCCGCGACGCGACCCCCGGCAGCGACCGGGCCCGTCGCGGGTGCGCGCTCGGCGTGCGAACCCGCCGCCACACGGCGGCCTCGCCCTCCGCCGCGGCGATGCTGCCAGCCACCGCCCGCGTTCGACACCCGATCACCGATCGAACCGCCGCGGCTACAAACCTCTGTCCTACACGAACCAATTAGGTTATATAGGGAGCACCTCAGATCTCAGGGAGCCGGTCATGCCGATCCTCACGCTCGCCAAGACCCTATCCCGTCGCCCCGGCGAAGGCCGGGGCCGCATCGCTCTCGCGCGCATCGCCGGTTCGGTCCCACCACAGAGCGGCCCCGGGCTCCGCCGGGGCGACGGGATGGGATGTCTGCCCGCGATCATCACAAAAACGGAAACGATCGCGATCGAAGACTCACCGTCCAGGGGTCAATCGAGTCAAGCACGCACTCGGTTCGTCGCACCGTCCGCAGGATCGACGCAGCACCCCACCCGCCGGCGTATCCCCACCACCGCGGGGATCCGCCGCCGCGCCGTTCAGGCGCGCGCGCCCTCGACGACGCTGCTCGAATTGTGCCGCAGCGCTTTCAGCACGGTCTCGACGATCGCCTCGGCATCGAGCCCGGCCTGGGCATATTGCAGCTCGGGCTTGTCCTGGTCCTGGAACGTGTCGGGCAGCCGCATCGTGCGCAGCTTGAGCCCCGCGTCGATCAGCCCCGAGTCGCTGGCGAAGGTCAGCACGTGTGCGCCCAAGCCCCCGACCGCGCCTTCCTCGATCGTCACCGCGACTTCGTGCGTCGTCAGCAGCTTGCGGATCAGATCCTCGTCGAGCGGCTTGGCGAAGCGCAGATCGGCGACCGTCGTCGACAGCCCCTTCGCCTCGAGCGCCTCGGCCGCGCGCATCGCCTCTTCGAGCCGCGTGCCGAGCGACAGGATCGCGACCTTGTGCCCCTGCCGCACGATCCGCCCCTTGCCGATCTCGAGCGCCTCGGCAACCGCGGGAAGCGCGACGCCAGTGCCGTTGCCGCGTGGATAGCGCACTGCGATCGGCCCGCTGTCATGCAGGATCGCGGTGTGCGTCATATGCACCAGCTCGGCTTCGTCGGCCGGCGCCATCACCACCATGTTGGGCAGCGTGGCGAGATAGGCCAGGTCGAACGACCCGGCATGCGTCGCGCCATCGGCCCCGACGAGGCCAGCGCGGTCGATCGCGAAGCGCACCGGCAGGTTCTGGATGCAGACGTCGTGGACGACCTGGTCATAAGCGCGCTGGAGGAAGGTCGAATAGATCGCGCAGAACGGCCGCATCCCCTGCGCGGCGAGGCCGGCGGCGAAGGTGACGGCGTGCTGCTCGGCGATGCCGACGTCGAAGAAACGCTCGGGATGCGCCTTGGCAAAGGCGTCGAGCCCGGTGCCCGACGGCATCGCCGCGGTGATCGCGCAGATCCGCGGATCGGTCTCGGCTTCCTTCGAAAGCTGAGCGCCGAACACGTTCTGATACTGCGGCGGACCCGGGGGCGCCTTGGTCTGCACGCCCGAGATGACGTCAAACTTCTGCACGCCGTGATATTTGTCCGCCGCGGCCTCGGCCGGAGCATAGCCCTTGCCCTTCTTGGTCACGACATGGACGAGGATCGGGCCCTCCTCGGCATCGCGGACATTCTCGAGCACCGGGATCAGCTGGTCGAGGTTATGGCCGTCGATCGGGCCGACATAATAGAAGCCGAGTTCCTCGAACAAGGTGCCGCCCATCGCCATGCCGCGGGCGAATTCCTCGGTCTTGCGCATGCCCGTCGCGATCGGCTTGGGCAGCCGCTTGGCGAGTTTGCGCGCCAGATCGCGGAACCCCAGGAACTCGCGGCTCGACACGATGCGGCTGAGATAGGCCGAGAGCCCGCCGACCGGCGGGGCGATCGACATGTCGTTGTCGTTGAGGATCACGACCAGCCGGTTGCCCGCCTGGGCGGCGTTGTTCATCGCCTCATAGGCCATGCCAGCCGACATCGCGCCGTCGCCGATCACCGCGATGCCCTTGCCGGGCTTGTCGGCGATCTTGTTGGCGACGCCGAAGCCGAGCGCGGCCGAAATCGAGGTCGAGCTGTGCGCCGCGCCGAACGGGTCATATTCGCTCTCGGAGCGCTTGGTGAAGCCCGACAGGCCTCCGCCCATGCGCAGCGTCCGGATCCGGTCGCGTCGGCCGGTGAGGATCTTGTGCGGATAGCATTGATGCCCGACGTCCCAGACGAGCTTGTCGTTGGGCGTGTCGAACACATAGTGAATCGCAACCGTCAGCTCGACCACGCCGAGCCCCGAGCCCAGGTGGCCACCTGTTACGCCGACGGCGGCGATCGTCTCCTGGCGGAGCTCGTCGGCAAGCTGGCGAAGCTGGGTGGGGGCAAGCGTCCGAAGATCGGCGGGAATGTTCACCGTGTCGAGCAGCGGCGTTTGGAGAATATCGACCATCCGGCCTGCTTAGCGTGGTGCAATCCGCCTGTCGATTACCTCGATTGCGCTGCGCACATTCTTGACGCGCCGTGCGTCGCGGCATCACATCGCGCCGATCGTACCGGGGGAAATGCCATGACCGCGCTTAGCCATCGCCTTGCTGCCGAGGCCGACATCCCGGCGATCGCCGCGTTGATGGAGCGCGCGATCGCCGAGCTGCAGCACGGTTTCCTCTCGCCCGATGAGATCGCCGCAAGCCGGTTGAGCATGGGACTCGACACGCAATTGATCGCCGACCGCACCTATTTCGTGGTCGAGCAGGACGGCCAACTCGCGGGCTGCGGCGGCTGGAGCTACCGCGCGACGCTCTACGGCGGGAATGCCGGCGCCGCGCCGCGCGATGCGCGGATGCTCGATCCGGCGACCGAGCCTGGCCGGATTCGCGCGATGTACACCGACCCGGGCTTCGTGCGCCGCGGCATTGGACGCTTGGTACTCGGCCTATGCGAAGCGGCTGCGCGGGGCGCTGGCTTCACGCGGGTCGAGCTGATGGCGACGCTGTCGGGCGAGCCGCTCTATCGCGCCGCGGGCTATCAGGAGATCGAGCGCGTCGCCAAGATGGCCGATCGCGGGACGCCGGTGCCGGGGTTACGGATGGGAAAGGATCTTGGCTGAGCGCGGCTCAGCCGCAGTCGGCGCACTTGCCGCGGACTTCGATCACCGGGCGCACCGGCGAGAACCCGGCGGCTTCCGCTGCCGAGCGCACGCCCTTGGTGATCCGGTCGTCATCGAGGTGCGTCGTCTGCCCGCAGCTGTCGCACACCAGGAAAATGCAGTCGTGGAGGCAATCGGGGTGCGCGTTGGCGATATAAGCGTTCGAGCTCTCGACTCGCCGCGCCAGATTGGCACCGACGAACAGGTCGAGGATGCGGTACACGCTGTTTGCGGCAACGCGCCGCCCCTCGGCCTTGGAGACCGCCTCGGCGATGTCATAGGCCGATGCCGGCTTGTCGAACCCGGCGAGCGCGCGGAAGATTTGCGCGCGCATCGCGGTCCATTGCTCGCCCGAGCGTTCGAGCGTCGCCTGCGCAGCGACGGCGAGATCGGCGCCTTGCGGCTCGGCATGATGATGTGTGGCCATGCGGCCGAGATAGGCGGTGCGGGCCCTCCCCGCAACGGCGCGACTCAGGAGGGTCAGTTGGCGGCGCGGCGGTTCAGGTCGTGGCCGAGCGCGAGCGTCGCCACGCCGATCAGCGTCCACACCGTCTCCATCCCCGATCCGTCATGCGGCAACGAGATCGCGCCTGCCATCGTGCCGAGCCCGGCCGAGCCGACCACCGCGGGCATCATATAACCATGCGTGAAGATCCCGCGCCCGAGCGCAAACACGCCGAAGCCGATCGCGATCGTCAGCCCGATCTCGTGGAACAGCGGGTTGAGCAGCAGCCCGCCCGCGGTCGAGGCCAGCGCGATGAACACCGAGCTCGCGATGCAATGCACCATGCACAGCCCCGACAGGCCGATCGCCATCGTGTCGAACCGCTGTTCGATCCAGCGGGCGGCGGAAGTGTGTGCGAGTGTCGTCATGTTGCTCGCCATGTGGCATGTCGAGGGTCAGGTTACAACATATCATCGACGATTTTTTGTGGTGGCCTGTCGTCGGACCGGCGTGCTGCCGTGCCGCATCGCATGATGGTGCGTGAACTGAATCGGGTCGGGAGTGGAAATGCGCTGCGCTATCGTCGGCCTGATGTTGTGGGCGGCCCCCGCGTCGGCGGCCGCCCCCGTTCTGGCCGAGCCCGCCACGCGGCCCGCGCCCGTGGCGCAACCCGCCAGCAACCCAGAGATGACCGCGCTGTTCGACGCCGACCAAAAGGCGCGCGACACCCCCGCCACGATCGACTGGAAGGTGCTGTGGCCGGCGGATCGCGCCCGGCGGGCGCGGACGCAGGTGCTGCTCGACACGGGTGCCCTGCACAGCGGGGACGATTTCTATCACGCGGCCTATCTGTTCCAGCATGGCAAAACGCCCGCTGATTTCCTCAAGGCGCATACGCTCGCGGTGGTCGCAACCGGCCGCGGCAAACCCGAGGCGGTGTGGATCGCCGCAGCGACGCTCGACCGCTATCTTCAGCGGATCGGTCAGCCGCAAATCTATGGCACGCAATTCCAGCGCGCTCCGGGACACGCCTGGACGCAGGAGCCGTATCAGCGCGAGCTGCTGTCCGATGCGCTGCGCCAGGCGACCAATGTCCCGCCGCTGGTCGATCAGGCGAAGCAACTCGAGGGCTATCAACACCAGCCCGGATAACCGCCCCCCGTGGCAGTTTGTCCAATCGACGCGCCGCCGACAACCGCGTAAGGTCGCGCGATGCTTCAGGCGTCTTCGCTCCCCTCCACCGTCCGCCCGCGGACGCTCTCCACTTGGCTGTTCGTCGTGGCCGCGCTGATCGTCGCGATCGTCGTGATCGGCGGGATCACGCGGCTTACCGAATCGGGGCTGTCGATCACGTCATGGAAACCGCTCAGCGGTAGCATTCCCCCGATAACAGATGCGCAGTGGCAGGCCGAATTCGCCAATTACCGCACGATCCCGCAATACGAGGCCTTCAATCAGGGGATGACGCTCGCCGGGTTCAAGGCGATCTTCTTCTGGGAATATCTTCACCGAATGCTTGGCCGTGTGATCGGCCTCGCCTTTCTCGTGCCGCTGGTGTGGTTCGCGGTACGGCGGCGGATCCCGCGCGGGTATCTGGTGCGCTTCGTCGCTTTGTTCTCGCTGATCGCGCTGCAGGGCACGTTCGGCTGGCTGATGGTCCGCTCGGGGCTCAGTGGACGGACCGAGGTCGCGCCCGGCTGGCTCGCGACGCATTTGCTCACCGCCTTGTTCACGCTCGCCGGCATGGTGTGGACCGCGCTCGATCTGCGCGCGCTCGCCGACAACCGGCTGGCACGCCCTGCCCGGCTGCGGCTGATCCCGGCGATCGCGATCGTGCTGCTGTTCGCGCAGATCCTGTTCGGCGCGCTGACCGCTGGCCTGCGCGCGGGCTATGCGTTTTCGAGCTGGCCGTTGATGGGCGACGCGATCTTCCCGATGGCGACGCCGTTTACCGATCCGCTGTGGCGCAACCTGTTCGACAACCCGATCGTCGTCCAGTTCGTCCATCGCTGGCTCGCCTTCGCGGTCGCGTTCGGCGTGATGATGCTCGCCGCGCGCGCCCGCCGCGCCGGCGCGCCGCGCCTTGGGCTGGCGCTGATCGGCTTGGTCTGTGCGCAGATCGTGCTCGGCATCGTGACCTTGCTGAGCGGGGTCGAGATCGCCGTCGCGGTCGCGCACCAGGCCAACGCCGCCTTGCTCGTGATCGCGACCGCCGCCGCGGCGCATGCAGTCGGCCGCCGCGCGATCTGACCCTCCGCAAAGCGCTCCGGTATCAGAATACCCGTCAGCAAACCCGCACTTTGCTTGACTTTCGCAAGGCCAAGCAGCAATAGCGCCTCCAACGGTGCCGCCCTCGAAGGGGCGGCATCTGTCTTTTTAGCATGTAAAGGTCACAAGCCCCATGAAGGCGCTGATGAAGACCACCAAGCCGGCATTGCCGCATGAGGTGGAGAAGAAATGGATCATCGTCGATGCCGACGGTCTGGTCGTCGGCCGTATGGCGTCGATCATCGCGAACATCCTGCGCGGTAAGCACAAGCCGAGCTTTACCCCGCACGTCGATTGCGGTGACAATGTCATCATCATCAACGCGGACAAGGTGCGGTTCACGGGCAACAAGCTCAAGGACAAGATCTACTACCGCCACACCGGTTATGCCGGCGGCATCAAGGGCGTCGCGGCCGGCAAGATCCTCGAAGGTCGTTTCCCCGAGCGGATCATCGAAAAGGCCATCGAGCGGATGATTCCGCGCGGGCCGCTGGGTCGCGCCCAGCTGCGCAACCTGCGCGTCTTCGCCGGTACCGAGCATCCGCACGAAGCGCAGAACCCCGAAGTCCTCGACATCGGCAGCATGAACCGCAAGAACAAGGTGGGCAACTGATGTCCGACAACCGCCAGTCCCTCGCCGATCTCGCCGGCCTGACCAACACGCCGGCACCCGCAGCCGCTCCGGCCGCTGCGACGACCGCGCCTGCCACGGGCGAAGATTACGTTGCTGCTCCTGCAGCGCCGACGCACGAGCCGATGCCGCTGCGCGAGCAGATCCTCGACCAGTACGGCCGCGCCTATGCGACCGGCCGTCGTAAGGACGCCGTCGCACGCGTCTGGATCAAGCCCGGCACCGGCAAGATCACGATCAACGGCCGCGACCAGGAAGTGTATTTCGCACGTCCGACGCTGCGTCTCGTCATCAACCAGCCGTTCGGCGTGACCGAGCGTGACGGTGCCTATGACGTCGTCTGCACCGTCAAGGGCGGTGGCCTCTCGGGCCAGGCCGGCGCGGTCAAGCATGGCATCAGCCAGGCGCTGACCCGCTTCGAGCCGATCCTGCGTGCGCCCGTTAAGGCAGCCGGGTTCCTGACCCGCGACAGCCGCACGGTCGAGCGTAAGAAGTACGGCAAGGCGAAGGCCCGTCGTAGCTTCCAGTTCTCGAAGCGCTAAGCTTCCACGAAACTGTGGTACGCAAAGGGGCGGTCCGGCAACGGGCCGCCCTTTTCGGTTCTGGTCGACCGGCTCGGCATACCGCGAGCCGCTTGGGCGCGACCTTGCATTGCCACGCTGCCATGCCGAAATGGGCGACAGCACCAGAAAGAACGACAAAGGGAAGTCCGGGTTTGACCGACGATCGCGCGCCGCAGGCGACCAACCAGACCGCCTTGCTCGACGGGCCATCGGACGACGTCGTCGAGACGACCGACTGCGCATCGAACGAGCCGACATCGTTTGCCGAGGCGATCGAACAGGTCGGCGCCGGGTCGCTGCTCGGTTACCGCTTGCAGCAACAGGCGATCCTGTCCGATTTCGGGTTGTTCGCGCTGCAATGCCGCGACAATGAAGCGCTGCTCGCCAAGGCTGCCGAAATGGCCGCCGACGGGATGCAGACCAGCCTGTGCAAAGTGCTCGAGTACCGCGCCGAACAGCACGACTTGATCTTCCGCGCGGGCGTGGGGTGGCGCGCCGGGGTGATCGGCAAGGTCAGCCTCGCCGCCGACGACAAGTCCCCCGCGGGCTTCGCCTATCAGAACGGCACGCCCGTCATCTCGAACCATCTCGAGGGCGAGGAGCGCTTCCGCACGCCGAAGATCATGGTCGAACACGGCGTACGCCGCGCGATCAACGTGCTGATCTCGACCACCGCGGGCCCGTGGGGCGTGCTTGAGGTCGACAGCCCGAGCGCCGGCCAGTTCGAGGCCGCCGATATCGCATTCCTCCAGGGCTTCGCCAATTTGCTCGGCGTCGCAATGGACCGCCAGGAGGGCGAACGCCGCCTCGCCGAAGCGATCGATTACCAGAAGGTGCTCGTCCGCGAGGCGAGCCATCGCGTCAAGAACAGCCTGACGATGCTGTCGAGCATCCTCCATCTGCAATCGCGCAGCAATCCGCTCCCCGAAGTCTCGAGTGCGCTGAACGAGGCGTCGGGCCACGTCATCGCGATCGCCCGGACGCACGATCAATTGTGGCGCCAGGATACCGGGCGGATCGAGATCCCCGCGCTGATCAAGGATCTGTGCGCGAGCCTTTCGACGCAGCTCGCCAGCGTCACGTTGGAGTGCAGCGCCGACGACATCTCGCTTCATGCCGACCAGGCCGTCGCGGTCGGTCTGCTGCTCACCGAGCTTGTCACCAATGCTGCCAAATATGCCTATGGCGATGCCGGGGGGCGCGTCGTCGTCACCGCGAAGGCGCAGGACAGCGCGATCGTCGTGACCGTGCGCGATTTCGGCAAGGGGTTGCCCGAGGCATTCGATATGACGAGCCGATCATCGACGAGCCTGGGTATGCAGCTCATCCGGACGCTGGTGCGCAGTCTCGACGGCGTGATCGAGGCCGGATCCGATGGGGGGGCGTGGTTCGCCATCACCTTTCCGGCGAAGCCCGCGCACGGCTGAGACCGGCGCGTTTACGTCCCGTCGAGTTGCGCGATCGTCGCGGTCGCCGCGGGCTCGCCCTTGAGCGCGAGTGCGGCGCGCTCGGCGCCCGCCATCACGCGCAGGATGTTGCCGCCCGCCAGCTTGGCGAGATCGCGGTCGCTCCACCCACGCCGCGCCAGTTCGGCGAGCAAGGCGGGATAGGTTTCGACGCCGTCGAGCCCTTGCGGCAATTCGCTAAGCCCATCGAAATCGGATCCGATCCCGACATGGTCGATCCCCGCCACCTTGGCGATGTGGTCGATATGGTCGGCGACCATCGTCAGCGTCACCGCTGGCTTGGGGTGCGCCAGCTCCCACGCCGCCAGCGCCGCCTTGGCCTTGTCGGGTTGGCCGATATAGAGCCCGCCGAACGGCGGCGCATTGTAGCTGGCGATCTCGCCATTGTGCGCCGCCTCCCATAGCCGGCGCTGCTCCGAGACGTAGCTCGGCGCGAAATTGACCATCACGATCCCGCCATTGGCGGCGAGCAGCTTGAGCACCGCGTCGGACACGTTGCGCGGATGATCGCACAGCGCGCGTGCGCTCGAATGCGAGAAGATCACCGGCGCGCTCGACACGCGCAGCGCGGCGCGCATCGTCGCTTCGTTGACGTGGCTGAGATCGACCAGCATGCCGAGCCGGTTGAGTTCGTGCACCACCGCCTCGCCGAACTTGGTCAGACCGTTATGCTTCGGATCGTCGGTCGCCGAATCGGCCCAGGCGATCGTCCGCGAATGCGTCAGCGTGAGATAGGATGCGCCGAGCTGGCGATAGGCGCGCAGCACGGCGAACTTGCCGTCGATCTGCCCCCCGCCCTCGACCCCGAGCAGCGACGCGATCCGGCCCTTCGCCTGGATCCGGCGAACGTCGGCTGCGGTGGTCGCGGCCTCGAACACGGTCGGATAGCGCGCGAAGATATGCTGCATCAGCCCGATCTGCTCGAACGTCGCTTCGACCTGCTGCGGGCCGGGCAAGCTGGCATCGACATAGACCGACCAGAATTGCCCGCCGACGCCGCCCTTGCGCAGCCGCGTGATGTCGGTGTCGTATTTGGCCGGGTCGAGCGTCGTCAGATCGAGCGTCCAGCGCGCGTCGCCGGCGCGGCCGACGAGCGTCTCGGCCCAGTCGTTATGCCCGTCGATCAGCGGCGTGTCTTTCAACACGCGCGCGACGCGAGCGTCGATGTCGGACGGCGCTGCATAAGCGGGTGCTGTGGCGAGCAGGAGCGGTGCGAGAAAGAGGAATGTTTTCATTACGCCAGCGTATCGCGCAACGGGGGCGTTACAAGCCCTTCGGCATGCCCGGATTATTCCGCGCGTTCCCGCTCGAGCGGACGATCGGGCGCCGGCGTCATCGTCCGCAGCAGCACGTCGAAACGCCCGTCGGCAATGCGGATTTCGTTGAACGATGGCGGCGTCGTGCGCGTGCGTTCGGACAGCGTTCCCGCGCCGATCATCCGCACCATGGTGCCATCGACGCTATGCGCAATATCGAACGGATCATGGACATGTCCGGTCAGCACCGCATCCGCGCCGGCGTCGGCCAGCGCCCGAAGCGCAGCCGCGCCGTTATGCGTCTGCGCCGACATCCGCGTCTCGGGTTCGACCAGCGGATGATGACAGGCGATGAAGACCAGCTTTCCCGCAGGCACCTGAGCCAACAACGCGAGCGTGCGATCGAGCGCGCCGCGGCTTACCTTGCCCTTCGACCAGTTGAGCCGCCATTGCGCGCGCGCCGTCGTCACGAGCGGGACGATCGCGACGCCGGGCAAGTCTAGCGGTTGCTCGACCATCCGTTCAATCTTGCGCATCCGCCGATAAGGCCGGAAGAACCGGTCGATCGGGTTGAAATAGGGCAAATCGTGATTGCCGACCTCGACCGTCACCGGCACGCCGAGCCCCTGCAACCACGCGAGCCCGGCGGAGAACTCGCGGCGTCGTGCGCGCATCGTCAGGTCGCCCGTCATGATCACCGCGTCGGGCTGCTCGGCCTTGACCAGCCCCCCGAACCAGGCGACCGCTGCCGCATCCTCGCGCCCGAAATGCACGTCGCTGACATGGAACAGCCGCATCACGCGTCCTTCTTGGTCGTAATGAAGAGCTCGCGCGTAGTGCCGAGCCGGATCGTGCTGCCGGGTTCGAGCATCACCGGTTCGCCGTCCACCAGCGCAAGCGCCGGCTTGTCGCCGCGTGTCCGGAATTGCTCGGCATGGCATTGCGTGACCTCGGACGCCTCGACCCAGTCGCCGGTCACCCATTCCCAGCCGAGCCGAGTCAGCGCGCGAAAATCGCGCGCGTCGATCGCCGCGATATCGAGCCGCTCTGGCTCTGCCCGTACCAACACCGCTTGCGCGCCGTGCTTGAGGCCAGGCACGCCGTCGAGCCGGATTCCGTGACCGAAAGTCCGTCGCCACGCCTGGCGCAGGGCGCGACCCAATCCCCGCAACCGCCCCGCCCGCACCAGCTCGCGCGCGCGGACCCAGGTTGCGGCCGGCCCAAGGATCAGCCCGACCAGCGCGCGATGCTCCGGCAGGTCGACCACCGGAAGCGCGATCTTGCGACCATGGGTGATCGCCGCGGTGACGATCGCCGCAGGATCGGTCGAGCCGTGGAGCATCTTGGCGAGCAGGTTCATCGTGCCGCCGGGCAAGATCAACACCGCGCCGCGCCATGCCGCCAGCGCACTGACCGCCGCATTGATCGTCCCGTCCCCCGCGAACAACACTGCAGTGTCGACGTCAGCCGCATCGAGCGATTCGGCGGTTGGCAAGGGGTCGCTCGGGAAAGCGGTGCGTCCGACCAGCGTCAGCCCCTGCCCGGCGAACGACGCCGCGATGGCATCGGCCTTGGCGGGGGTCGCGGTGCCCGATTTGATATTGGTGATGAACCACAGTCTCTGCATGGCGCGCTTAACGCACAGCGCGGTCAGAAGTGACGCCTGCGCAACGGAAAAAAAACGCGACCTCGCGTGGCGATTACGCGTCGGCGGCGTCCTTCGCAGGCTGTGCATCGGACAAATTGGCCCGGATCTGTTGCAACGTCGCTATTACGAGCGCCTGCTCGGCATCCGAGACCCCCGCCAGCGCACTGCCGAGCATTTCGTCGGCAAGATGCCCGAGATCGTCGAGCAAAGGCCGCGCGCGCTCGGTCAGGTAGATTTGCCACGCGCGCCGGTCGCTCGGATCGCGTCGCCGCTCGACCAACCCGGCTTCCTCGAGCCGGTCGATCATCCGGCACGCGGTGATCGGCTCGACCTCGAGCATTTCGGCCAGCCCGCCCTGATTGATCCCCTCGCCTCGCTGAAGAAACTTCAGCACGCGCCACTGCGTCCGCGTCACGCCAATCGCGCGCGCGCGCTCGTCGAAGCGACGGCGCATCAGTCGCGAAACGTCACTGATCATGAAGGCGATCGAATCTTGCATGGCACGCGGTATAATAAGCATGCTCAAAATATCCAGCGTTTCCTCGATCCGTCCTGGGCGCCGCGCGATATCCCGCGCAAAAAGCGCTGTCGTTCAGGGCGTCGCTTGTGCGAGATGGGGCGATGACTGACTCTCGTCCCGCCCCGATCGCCGAACTCACGCTGCGCGGCGTGCTGCTTGGCGGGCTCATCACGCTGCTGTTTACCGCCGCCAACGTCTATCTCGGGCTCAAGGTCGGGCTGACCTTCGCGACCTCGATTCCCGCCGCGGTGATCTCGATGGCAATCCTCAAACTGTTCAAGGGATCGACGATCCTCGAGAACAACATCGTCCAGACAGTCGCCAGTGCAGCGGGCACACTCGCCGCGATCATCTTCGTGCTGCCGGGGCTGGTGATGATCGGCTGGTGGCAGGATTTCCCCTATGTCCAGACCGCCGCGATCACGATGACCGGCGGGATCCTCGGCGTCATGTTCTCGGTGCCGCTGCGGCGTGCGCTCGTCGTCGATACCGACCTGCCCTATCCCGAGGGTGTCGCCGCCGCCGAAGTGCTGCAGATCGGCGCCGGATCGCGCGAGGGCGAGGCCGAAGCCCGCCAGGGATTGCTCGTGCTGATCTGGAACAGCATCGCCTCGGCGGCTTTCGCGATCTTCACGCAGACCAAGATCATTACCGATACCGCCGCGACCAGCTTCCGCGTCGGCGCGGGCGCAACGGGGATCTCAGGCAGCCTGTCGTTCGCGCTGATCGGCGTCGGGCATCTCGTCGGCATCTCGGTCGGCGCGGCGATGGCGCTCGGGCTCGTGATCGGCTGGTTCGTGCTCGTGCCGATGCTCACCGCGGCGCACCCCGCACCGGGCGACCTCGCCGCGTGGGTCAACACCGTGTGGAAGGGCGACGTGCGCTTCTTCGGCGCGGGCGTGATCGGCATTTCGGCGATCTGGACCCTGGTCAAGATTGCCGGCCCCGTGATCGGTGGCGTGCGCTCAGCACTCGCCGCCAGCGCCGCGCGCGGCAAGGGCGAGACGCTCGCGCTCGAGGAACGCGATCTGCCGATCGCCTGGGTCGCGCTCGCCGCGCTGCTGACGCTGCTGCCGATCGGCTGGCTGTTGTGGGACGTGATCGCGGGCGGCGCGCTGGTCGGCTCGGCATTCTTGCTGATCGCGGGGGCGCTCGTGTTCGTGCTTGTCGCGGGGCTGATGATCGCGGCGGTGTGCGGCTATATGGCGGGGCTGATCGGGGCGTCGAACTCGCCGGTGTCGGGGATCGGCATCCTCGCGGTAATCGGATCGTCGCTGATGCTCGTCGGGCTATTCGGGCAGAATCCCGGCGCCGATACGACGCGCGCGCTGATCGCCTATGCGCTGATCGTCACCGGTATCGTGTTTGGTGTCGCGACGATCTCGAACGACAATCTGCAGGACCTCAAGACCGGCCAGCTCGTCGGCGCGACGCCGTGGAAGCAGCAGGTTGCGCTGGTGATCGGCGTGGTGTTCGGATCGCTGATCATTCCGCCGGTGCTCAACGTGCTCAACAGCGGGATGGGATTCGTCGGCGTCCCCGGCGCTGGGCCGAACGCGCTTGCGGCGCCACAGGCGGGGCTGATCTCGGCGCTGGCGAAGGGTGTGTTGTCGGGCGATGCCAATTGGACGATGCTCGGCTACGGCGTCGCCGCGGGCGTGGTGCTGATCGCGCTCGACGAGCTGCTCGGTCGGCTGCGGCTGTTGCGCCTGCCGCCGCTCGGCGTCGCGCTCGGCATCTACCTGCCGATGGCGGTGATCCTGCCGACCGTGCTCGGCTCGGTGTTCGGCTGGTTCTACAACCGTTGGGCACACGGCAGCGCGAACCCTGAGGTTGCCGAGCGGATGGGGACGCTGACCGCCACGGGCATGATCGTCGGCGAAAGCCTGTGGGGCGTGGTGTTCGCGCTGGTCGTGTGGCTGAGCGGCAGCGATGCGCCGCTCAAGCTGATGTCGGGCCACGAGACCGAGGCGTTGATCGGGGGGACGCTATTGTTCTTCGCGATCGCGGCGATGCTGTATCGCCGCGCGGTGGCGGCAACACGCTGAAATCCCTCTCCCTCTGGGAGAGGGTGGCCGATCGCAGCGAGGTCCGGTGAGGGCAAAAGACGAACTGCCCTCACCCTTTCCCCTCGGCTTCGCCGAGCGGGCCCCTTCCCTCTCCCGAAGGAAGACGGAGGTTAGGCCATTGCCTCGAGCAGCGTCTTGATGTCGATGAACGCGAACGCGACCGAGCTATCGGCCACGCCGTAGGGCACGAACAGCGTGTCGCCATGCCGGATCGCGCCGCACGTATAAACGACATTGGGCACATAGCCCTCGCGGTCCTGGTTCGCCGCAGCGAGGATCGGCTCGCGTGTGCGGCCGATCACCTTGGCCGGGTTGGTCTTGTCGAGCAGCACCGCACCGATCGCATATTTGCGCATTGCGCCAACGCCGTGCGTCAGCAGCAGCCAGCCCTCGTCGAGTTCGATCGGCGGGCCGCAATTGCCGATCTGGACCAGCTCCCACGGATACATCGGCCCGAGCAGCTTCTCGCCCTCGTCCCAATGCGTCAGCGTGTCGGATTTGATGAGATACAGGTTTTCGCCGTCCTGCCGGCCGATCATCATGTACTGGCCGTTCACCTTGCGCGGGAACAGCCCCATGCCCTTGTTGCGCGACGCCGAACCCGACATCGGCACCAGATCGAACGCGCGGAAGTCGCGCGTACGCATCAGCTCCGACTGGATCGTCGAGCCGTTATACGCGGTGTACGTGCCGAGCCATTCGTAGCTGCCATCGTCATGCTGGAACTGGACGAGGCGAAGATCCTCGAGCCCCTTCGACTGTGCCGCCGTGATCGGGAAGATCACCGTACCCGACAGCGTCGAATCGCGGTGGCGATAGACGGTGATCGGCCCCTCGGGCAGTTCTTCCTCGTCGAGCCCGACCGCATCGGTCGCGGTCGCGAACGGCGGCTCGGGCGCGAGCTTCAACTGATTGCCGTCGGTAATGATGCCTTCGCGGAACGCGACCGAGGAGATGTGCCCTTCGCCCACCGCGCGCAAGCTCATCAGGATGCGCTGCGATCCCGCAGGCATGCCCGACTGGTCGAAATGCGGCACCGCGCTGGGATTCATCAACGCCGCCGCAGCATAGCTGTATTCGTGGCAGAAATAGGCACCGATCAGCTGGCGCTTCCCGTCGCCGATCTCGCTGCCGTCGAGCCCGAGCATCGCCTCGATCTCGTCGTAGCGCGTCATGAAGACGCGCCGCGTCTGCCAATGCCGCGCCTCGAAATCCTTGAGCACCACCTCGAGCTCGGCGCGCGTCTCGGCAGCATCGAGCGCCATCACGGCATTGACGATCCGCTCGGTGCGGTTGCCACCATTGCCGCTCCAGGCAAGGTGGAACGGTCGCACGACGACCCGTGACGGGTCGGCGTGGAGTCGCAATGGGTGTTCAAACAGCTCGATCACAATATCGCCTCGCGTAACGCCTTGGCGACGTCGCGAGCGAGGCTACGCGACGGCGCGATCCGGTCCTGCCACGCTTTGCGCCCGCTTTGCCAGCCCGGAAATCGTGCAACCGGCCAATTGCAGCGCCAAAATCGACTCGGCACCCTGATTCCGGTTGAGCCCGCTCGGCATCAAGCCGTCGAAGCAGCCGCCATCCTGGACGGTTGCCAGCGGCAAATCGAGATCGTTCTGCCCGAGATACCAGCGATACGCGCGGTTGGCTTCCTCGACCCAACGCGCGTCCCGCGATGCATCGAACGCCGCGCTGCACGCGTCGATCGTCGCCTGCGCCTCGAGCGGCTGCTGGTCGAACTGCAACGGCTCGGCATAGACCCGCCCGAAGCTCTCGCTGCCGACCGCGCGGAAGCGGCCGTCGGGCGAGGTCTGCTTGGCGACGATCCATTCGAGCGTCTTTAGGCCGCACTGGATTATGTCGTCGCGCTGGAGCGCAAGACCGGCACGCAGCAGGGCCTCGGGCAGACGCGCATTATCATACGCCAACACGATCTCGAACCATTCCCACTGCGGACGGCGCGCATCCTCGAGCAAGGCGAGCAGATCGTCGCCGAAGCGCGTGAGAATCGTCCGGGCGAGGGAATGCGTTGGAACCACCTCGAGCATCGCCGCGGCACCCAGCATCGCAAAAGCGTGTGCGCGTGGCGATCCCAGTTCGAGCGACAGCGACGCCGTCATGTCGAACATCGATGCGGCCCACATCTTGTGCTTGTCCATCTGCGCATCGCGCGCGGTCACGCCGAAGGCCCACAGCGTGCGACCGTTCGAATCCTCCGAACCGAACTCCTCGCACCAGGTGCGATCGAAATTCATGAAGTTGCGGAAACGCCGCTCCTCGGGGTTCCAGGCATATTGCAGGAACGACGCATAAATCGTCATCCACTTGTCGCGCTGGACCTCGTCGAGCGACGTCATCTGGCTTACCAGCATGAGCGCACGGGCATTGTCGTCGATGCAATAGCCATGGCGGCGATCGGGAATCGAGAAGATCGAATGCTGCAGCATGCCGGTCGAATCGCTCATCCGCTCGACCGCCGCGAAATCGGGCGCGAGCGGAGTCAGCGCCGCAGTACTGCTCGGCATGCGCAACGGCTTGGAGGCGACCATCTGCCCAATCTCGCGCATCGCGAGTTCGGCGAGGCGCGGCCAGATCATCGTACGGCCACGCGCATAGGCACGCTCCGAAAGCTTGATCCGGTTGCGCTCGCTGCCGAGCAAGGCGTTGATCTCGCGCGCGAACGCTGCGGAATCCCCAAAGTCGACGAGCACGCCGTACCCATCCGCGAGAATCTCGGTGGCATGGACATACGGCGTCGAGACCACCGCCTTGCCGACGCCGACTGCGTAGGACAAGGTCCCCGAGGTGATCTGCGCCGGATTGAGATACGGCGTCGCATAGATGTCTGCCGCCTGCAGATAGTCGATGAGCTCGTCATGCTCGAGAAACGCATCGATGAATTCGATATTGCGACCGACCCCGAGATCGAGCGCAAGCGCCTTCAACTTGTCGCGATACTTTTCGCCTTCG
This sequence comes from Sphingomonas sp. 10B4, assembly GCF_035019905.1. Taxonomy (NCBI): domain Bacteria; kingdom Pseudomonadati; phylum Pseudomonadota; class Alphaproteobacteria; order Sphingomonadales; family Sphingomonadaceae; genus Sphingomonas; species Sphingomonas sp. 10B4. The sequence continues at coordinate 37,908 of NZ_JASJVC010000013.1, forward strand.
TGTGCGACGAGGTTCGGATGCGTCGCACCCAGCACGGCATAGAGCACTTTGGGGTTCTGCTCGACGATCGCGGGCAGCGCATTGATCATCACTTCGATGCCCTTGCCCGGCGCGAGCAGGCCGAAGGTCAGGACGACGTCGCGCCCTTCCCAGCCAAAGCGCGACTTGAGCGTGTTGGGATCGACGAACTCGCGATCGGGAACACCGTGCGGGATCATCACGATCGACCGGCCGGTTGCACCATAAACGCGCTCGAGGATCTCACGACCACGCTCGGCCATGACGATGACGCGCGACGCACGCCGCAACAGGCCTTCCATCACGCGACGCTGATCGGCGTTGGGCTTTTCGAGGATCGTATGGAGCGTGACGATCACCGGCATCGACACGCGCTCGAGCAAGGCAAGGATATGCTCGCCCGCTGCGCCGCCGAAAATGCCGTATTCGTGCTGCAGCCACAACGCCTGCGCACCGCTCGCCTCGATCTCGCGCGCGGCTTCGAGATACTGCATCCGGTCCTGCTCGGGGATGCTGCGCGTCACCTCGGGGGGATATTCGTACCGGCCGGGGTGATCGTCCATCGCATAGACGTCGATCTTAAGATCCGGGAACCGGCTCTTCAGCGCGGTGAAGGTATCGGTGGTATAGGTTGCAAGACCACATTTACGCGGCAGAAAATTACCGACCAAAGCCAGGTGGTCGATCGAGTTCACGACATCCGCCAGTTGCACCATGTTCGCAAATCCTATTTCTGACGGGGCTTATACCCTCGAGTTACCTCTCCCGAACGGCCAAGTTTCAATATGGTTGCAAGAATGTTGCATTGCAACAATGGGAATTGTCTGATCCAAATCAACCTTGCGGTAGGATGAACGGGCCCAGCGCTCAACCGCGCCCGCGATAGCCCGGAACGTCCTGCGACGGCAGCCACAAGCTCTCGGGCGGGGCGCCCGATTGCCAGAAAACGTCGATCGGAATGCCACCGCGCGGATACCAATAGCCGCCGATTCGCAACCATGTCGGCTGCATCTCGGTGAACAGCCGTTCGCCAATGCCGACGGTGCAATCCTCGTGGAATGCCTGGTGGTTGCGGAACGCGCCGAGAAACAGCTTGAGCGACTTCGATTCGACGATCGTTGCTGCAGGTGCGTAATCGATCACGAGATGCGCGAAATCGGGCTGTGCCGTCACCGGGCAAAGCGAGGTGAATTCGGGCACCGCGAAACGCACCAAATACAGGCGACCGGGCCGCGGGTTGGGGACATAATCGAGCACCGCCTCCTCGGGCGAAGTGGGGAGCGCGCTGGTTTGGCCGAGATGCATAGGAGTCATACACAGCGATATAGGGAAGCGATCCGCCCCCGTCATCCCGCACCGATCATCCCGCGCGGATGATCCTTGAGCGTCTCGACGGCGCGCGATCGGATGGTTAGGCTATCAAAAAACAAAGGAGACGATCGATGGATTCGCTGGTGACAACCGAATGGCTCGCAAACGAGCTGGGCGCGAACGACCTGAGGATTGTCGACGCCACCTATTTCGCCGGACTCGTCGACCGCGACCCCGCCGCCGAATATGAAGCCGCGCACATCCCGGGCGCCGTGTTCATGGATCTCGCCGAGATCGCCGACACCAGCAGCACGCTGCCCTCAATGCTCCCCGCGCCCGAAAAGTTCGCCAGCCGGATGCAGTCGCTCGGTCTCGGCGATGGCAGCCGCATCGTGCTCTACGACAATTCGCCGCTCCACACCTCGGCGCGCGCCTGGTTCATGCTGCGCACCTTCGGCGCGCATGATGTCGCGATCCTCGATGGCGGGCTCGCCAAATGGCAGGCCGAAGGGCGTGAGACCGCCAGCGGCAAGGAGCAGCTCCGCCACCGCCACTTCACCGTCTGGGCCGACGACAAGGGCGTCCGCACGCTCGATCAGATGAAGACCAATGTCGACAGCGGCGCCGAGCAAGTGCTCGACGCGCGCTCGGCCGCACGCTTCACCGGCGAAGAACCCGATCCGCGCCCGGCGACGCATGCCGGCCATATCCCGGGCTCGAAGAACCTGCCCGTCGGCGAGCTCTTCAATGCCGATGGCACGTGGAAGACCGGCGACGCGTTGAAGTCGGCGTTCGAAGGCGCGGGCATCGATGTCGCCAAGCCGCTCGTCACCACCTGCGGCTCGGGCATCACCGCCTCGGCGCTGGCGTTCGGCGCGCATCTGCTCGGCAACGAGGCGGCGGTCTATGACGGCAGCTGGTCCGAATGGGGTGCCGACCGCACCACGCCAAAGGCGACCGGCGCGGCGTAAGCGCGTCTCGAAAGCCCCTCCCCTGAACGGGAGGGGCTTCCAACAATACGCGCGACGCTCTTGCCTTCTTCACGGTCTGCGGCTTTGCAGGGCCTGCATTGCAGGATTTCGCGCCATGAAGAAGACCGATGCCCCCAAGGGCGATTCGACCCGCGTCGTCACCGCCGGCCGCCGCAAGGAATGGACGCAGGGGATCGTCAACACGCCGGTCTGGCGCGCCTCGACGATCCTCTACGATTCGGTCGCGGATCTGCGCGAGGCGGGTGGGCGCGATACGCACCACCGGCTGTTCTACGGTCGCAAGGGCACGCCGACGCAGTGGAGCCTCGCCGATGCGCTGACCGAGCTCGAGCCCGGCGCCGAAGGCACTTTCCTTTACCCCTCGGGCGTCGCGGCGATCGCTGCCGCCTTGCTGTCGGTGCTCTCGCCCGGCGACGAACTGCTCCTTCCCGACAGCGCCTATGACCCGACCCGCGCGATGGGCATGGGGCTGCTCAAGCGGATGGGAATCACGACGCGCTTCTATGATCCGATGATCGGCGCGGGCATCGCCGACGTGATCACCGATGCGACTCGCGCGATCCTGCTCGAGAGCCCCGGCAGCCTGACCTTCGACGTTCAGGACATTCCAGCGATCGTCGCCGTCGCCAAGGCGCGCGGCATCACCACGCTGCTCGACAACACCTGGGCGACGCCGCTGTTCTTCCCCGCGATCGCGCACGGCGTCGACCTCACGATCCTTGCGTGCACAAAATATATCGTCGGCCATAGCGACGTGATGCTCGGCTCGGTCACTGCCGCGCCGGGCCATTTCGCGCGGCTACGCGACACCAGCTTCCAGCTCGGCCAGATCGCCAGCCCCGACGACAGCTGGCTCGCCAGCCGTGGCCTGCGCACGATGGCGATCCGGCTCAAGCAGCATCAGGCAAGCGCGCTCGAGATCGCACACTGGCTCGAGCAGCAGCCCGAAGTCGCGACCGTGCTCCACCCGGCGCTGCCGAGCTGCCCCGGCCACGTGAACTTCCTGCGCGACTTCAAGGGGTCGTCGGGGCTGTTCTCGTTCGTCCTCAACGGCGGTGGCGAGGCCGATCGCGCACGGCTGATCGACGGGCTCGAGCATTTCGGGATCGGCTATAGCTGGGGCGGGTTCGAAAGCCTCGCGCTGCCGGTCGACCCACAACGCCATCGCAGCGTCACGCGCCGCGCCGATGCCGGGCCACTCGTCCGGCTGCAGATCGGCCTCGAGGATCCGGCGGATCTGATCGCCGACCTCGCCGCCGGCCTGGCGCGCTTTTCCGCTCAGCAATGATTTGAAACACGGGTGTTGCGCAACAGCCACAATAGCGCGGTATCCCGCGCACGCGCGCGAATTAAGTTGTGCGATGCAGCGTAGCTCGGCAATGAAAGATCTTGCCGCTTAGCTGCGCGGGAGGTCTTGCGCCTCCGACAGACGCCGCATCGGTAAAGCAGGCGGGGACAGTCGCATTTTCGAAAGGGAAACGATGCGCTTCTCCACATCTACGCTTGGCGCGCTCTTGCTCGCCGCCTCCGCCACGCCCGCCTTTGCGCAGGATGTCCCCACCACCACCACCACGCCCGACGCCAAGGACGCGCCCGCCGCGGCGCCTGCCGCGCCCGACAAGCCGTTCAAGATCACCGGCGGCGCAACGCTGATCAGCGATTACCGCTTCCGCGGCCTGACCCAGACCAACGGCGAAGGCGCCGTCCAGGGCACGATCAATATCAACAGCTCGGCCGGCTTCTATGTCGGCACCTGGGCCTCGACGATCGACGGCAGCGGCAAGACCCCGCTCCTCACCGGATACGGCGATGCCGAGGTCGATCTGTACGCCGGCTATACCAAGACCTTCAGCGGCCTCACGGTCGATGGCGGCCTGCTCTATTATTACTATCCGAGCGGCGTGAAGGGCCTCAACACCGACTTCTTCGAGCCCTATGCTTCGGTGAGCTACACGCTCGGCCCGGTCTCGACCAAGGTCGGCGGCAATTATGCGTGGGGCGGCCAGAAAGGCCTCGATTTCACGCCGAACAACAAGGACGACAATATCTACGTCTATGGCGAGGCCTCGGTCGCGGTGCCCAAGACGCCGATCACGCTGAAGGGCCATCTCGGCTATACCGACGGCTCGCTCGGCCTCGCCAACCTCAACGGCAACGACCGCAACTATCTCGACTGGTCGGCAACCGCCGAAGCCGTCGGGGGTCCGTTCAAGGTCGGCGTGAGCTATGTCGATACCGACATCACCAACAACAAGGTCGGCGGGCTGTACCGGCGCGGCTATGCGTCGCGCTTCGGCCGCGGATCGACCGTGCTCGCCTATGTCGGCGTGAACTTCTGATACGAAGAAGGGAGCGCCCTTGCGGGCACTCCCTCTGATCGGTCCCGAAACCCTCTCCCGCGGCCGCGGGGGAGGGTTTTGTTTTGGCTCACTTCGGCGCGGTCGCCTTGGCTGCCTGACCGTCGCCCTCGGGCGCTGCGACCACGTCGCGCGTCGTCGTGCCCTTGTCGACCACGGTCGTGCCCGGATCGCCGACCGACGAGCGGATGCCGGGATCGTCCGAATCGACACCCGCCTGCGAGATCGCCGCGCTTTCGGCGGCGCTGCGCGGCGCGGTGCCGCCGAACAGCGCGTCGAGCGCCTGCGCGTTGGCGCTGGTGTCGTTTGCACGCGCCGCACCTGGCTTTGGCGGGGTCAGCGAGAAATCGGGCGGAATGACGAGCGGAGCCTGGCGCGCGACCGAGAATTCGTCGGGCCCGCTGCGGCCACCCTTGCCATGCGCGCAAGCGCCCAACGCGAGCAGCGCCACGCCGGCCGACAGAATCGAAATCTTACGCATGGATATTCTCCGTTGGGCCCTGGTCCGCCCCAGATGCTTTGGTCCCAGAATCTTGGTTCGGTGTATCTCGTATCAGAAGCGCGCGCGCGAGCAAGATGAGCACGCCGATACTGATCGCCGCGTCGGCGATGTTGAACACCAGAAACGGCTGCCACTCGCCGAAATGCAGATCGGCGAAATCGACGACATAGCCGAGCCGGATCCGGTCGAGGATGTTGCCGAACGCGCCGCCGAGCACGAGCCCGAGCGCCATCTGGTCGGCGCGCTTGGTCTCGCGCAGCATCCACACCAGCACGCCGACCGCGATTGCGCCGGTCATCAGCACGAGCAGCCAGCGCGTCGTGTCGGTGTCGGCGTGGAGCAGCCCCAGCGACACGCCCTTGTTGGCGACGAAGCGCAGGTTGAAGAACGACGTGACGTAATGCGCGTTGGTCATCGCATCGAGCTTGAGCCCCTCGGTCACGCCGAGCTTGGCGGCTTGGTCGGCGACGAAGAGCGCGACCGCGGTCGCGAAGCCTGCGAGCGGGAGCCTCATGCCACCACCGCCTCGCAGCGATCGCACAGATCGCCGTCTTCATCGACCTCGGGGAGCAGCCGCCAGCAGCGCCCGCATTTGTGGAAGTCGGTCCGCGCCACCGCGAGCGTGTCGCCGAGCGTGACTTGCGCGACGATGAACAACTCGGCGAGTTCGGCGACCGGCAGCGGCGCCTCGGGCACGACCACCTCGGCCTCGAGGCTCGAGCGCACGATCTTCTCGCGGCGCAGCGGCTCGATCGCCTCGGTCACTTGCTGGCGCAAGGCGCGGACGGCGTCCCACTTCGCCGCATCGACGCTGTCGACTGCGGGAACCTCGGGCCATTCGAGCAGATGCACCGAGCCATCCTCGCTCGGGAAGCGCGCCTGCCAGACTTCCTCGGCGGTGAAGCACAGCACCGGCGCGGCGTAGCGGACGAGCGCATCGAACAGCGTGTCGAACACGGTGCGCACCGCGCGGCGCTTGGGGTCGGCCGGCGCGTCGCAATAGAGCGAATCCTTGCGGATATCGAAGTAGAAGGCCGACAGATCCTCCTGCGCGAACTCGGTCAGCAGCCGGACATAGCTGTTGAAATCGTACACCAGCACCGCCGCCTTGAGCTTGGCGTCGAGCTCGGCGAGCAGATGGAGCACGTAGCGTTCGAGCTCGGGCATCTCCGCGACCGGCAGCCGCTCGCTCTCCTCGAACCCGTCGAGCGCGCCGAGCAGATAGCGGAAGGTGTTGCGCAGCTTGCGATACTGGTCGGACACGCCGCCCAATATCTCCTTGCCGATGCGGTGGTCCTCGGTGAAATCGACCGACAGCGCCCACAGCCGCAGGATATCCGCGCCCGATTCCTTCATCAAATCGAGCGGGTTGATCGTGTTGCCGAGCGACTTGGACATTTTCATGCCCTTGGAGTCCATCGTGAAGCCATGCGTCAGCACCGCATTGTACGGCGCGCGCCCGCGCGTGCCGCACGCCTCCATCAGCGACGACTGGAACCAGCCGCGATGTTGGTCTGAGCCTTCGAGATAGAGATCGGCCGGCCATTGCAGATCGGGCCAGCGCCCGCTTTCGAGCACGAAGGCATGCGTGCAGCCGCTGTCGAACCACACGTCGAGAATGTCGGTGACGCGCTCGTAATCGGCGAGGTCGTAGTCGGGGCCGAGCAGGTCCTGCGCCGCTTCCTCGCTCCACGCATCGACGCCCTCGGCGTTGATCGCGGCGATGATGCGCGCGTTGACAGCGGGGTCGACGAGATACTGGCCGGTCAGGCGGTTGACGAACAGCGTGATCGGCACGCCCCACGCGCGCTGGCGGCTGATCACCCAATCGGGGCGGCCGGCGACCATCGCGGTGATGCGGTTCTGGCCCTTGGGCGGATACCAGGTGGTCGCTTCGATGGCGGCGAGAGCGGTGGAGCGAAGGGTCGCCCCTTCTTGCTCCCCTCCCGCCTGCGGGAGGGGCGTGCCGGAAAGGTCAGCGCTCGCGGCACTGCCCTCCCCTAACCCCTCCCGCAAGCGGGAGGGGGACTGCGGCAGCGCCTGATCCATCGGAATGAACCATTGCGGGGTAGCCCGGAAAATGACCTTCGCCTTCGACCGCCACGAATGCGGATACGAATGCGCAAAATCATCGCTCGCCGCGAGCAACGCGCCCACCGCGCGCAAATCCGAACAGATCGGCCCCTCGGCGGAGACGAACTTCTTGTTGATCACCGAGCCCTGCCCGCCGAGCCACGCCCAATCGTCGCGATACATCCCCGCGCCATCGACCGCGAAGACCGGCTCGATGCCATATTGCTTGCACAGCAGGAAATCGTCCTCGCCGTGGTCCGGCGCCATATGGACGAGCCCGGTGCCGGCGTCGGTAGTGACGAAATCGCCCGGCAGGAACGGCCGCGGCTTCGCGAAGAACCCGCCGAGTTCGTGCATCGGATGGCGCGCGGTGGCGCCTTCAAGGTCGGAGCCTTTGATCCGCCACGGCTGATCGAACGACGCTTGGAAGATGGACCAAAGAGGTTCCTTCTCCGTGCCGTCCCCGGCGATCGGCGGCCAAGCCTGTCCGGACATCCGCTCCATAAACTTGACCAGGAGTGGCTCGGCTACGAGATACTGCCGATAAACTCCGTCTTCGGAATCGACTCCGTCAACCAGCCAATACTCAATCTCCGGACCGTAAGCCAATGCCTGATTGACGGGGATTGTCCACGGCGTTGTCGTCCAGATCACAGCATGGATCTTATTCCCCGACGCCAGGCATCGCTGAATCGCTGGAGAATTCGGCGCATCGACGATCTCGAACGCCACGTCGATCTGCGTCGACACGACGTCCTCATATTCGACCTCGGCCTCGGCGAGCGCGGTCTTTTCAACGGGCGACCACATCACCGGCTTGGCGCCGCGATAGAGCTGGCCGTCTCCTGCGAACTTCATCAGCTCAGTGACGATCGTCGCCTCGGCGGCGAAGTCCATCGTCAGATAGGGATGGTCCCAGTCGCCATTGATGCCGAGCCGCTTGAGCTGCTCGCGCTGCACGTTCACCCAATGCTGCGCGTACGCCCGGCACTCGGCGCGGAATTCGTTCGCGGGGACTTCGTCCTTGTTGCGCTTCTTGGCGCGATACTGCTCTTCGACCTTCCACTCGATCGGCAGGCCGTGGCAGTCCCAGCCGGGCACATAGGGCGCGTCCTTGCCGAGCAGCCCCTGCGTGCGGCACACCGTGTCCTTGAGGATATGGTTGAGCGCATGGCCGATATGCATGTCGCCGTTCGCATACGGCGGGCCATCGTGCAGAATGAATTTCTCGCGGCCACGGCGGGCTTCGCGCGTCTTCTCGTAAAGGCCCATCGCCTGCCAGCGCGCGAGGATGCCGGGCTCCTTGGCGGGCAGGCCGGCCTTCATCGGGAAGTCGGTCTTCGGCAGGAAGACGGTGTCGCGATAATCGCGCGGGGCGGGCGTTGTGTCTGGGGTCTCGGTCATTTGAGTGCGGCCTTAGCGAAGCACGGAAGCTCTTGCTAGTTCCCCGGCGAAGGCCGGGGTCCAGTCGGAACGCGCATCACATCGGATCGAGTCGGTCGAAAAAATCTTCCCACTCCGGATTGAGGCCCTCGATCTCGCGGATTTTCCAGGCGCGCTTCCATTCCTTCATATGCAATTCGCGCTTACGCGCGTGTTCGATCCCGCCGCATGCGCCGTACCAGACAAGCCGGTGGCAGCCATATCGCCTGCTGAAGCCACCGATCAGGTCGTTGCGATGCTCCCAGATGCGCTTGGGGAGGTCACTCGTTACGCCGATATAGAGCGTAACGTTGCGACGGTTCGCCATGATGTAAACGAAGCCTGGTTTCTCCATCCCATGCGCTCCTCGACTGGACCCCGGCCTTCGCCGGGGAACATCCTCGTGCCGCTACATCACCAATTCCACACCATCCCCGTCTCGCTGAACGGCTTGGGCTCCATCGGCGGGATCGTCGCGTCGTTGAGGTCGCAGTGCCAGTATCCGACGTCGATCCAGCGCCCGTCCTTATACCCCGCCTCGCGGAAGAACCCGGCGCGCTTGAAACCAACCGACTCGTGCAGCCGGATCGAATGATCGTTGGGCAGCGCAATCACGCCGATCGCATGCGTGAACCCCTGCGCGCGCACCGTGTCGATGAGCGCATCGTACAGTTGCCGCCCGTTGCCGCGCCCCTGCGTCCCCGTCTCGAGATAGACCGTCGTCTCGATCGTGAAGCGATACGCCGGCCGATCGCGGAACGCCGAGGCATAGGCATAGCCAAGCACCGCCCCGCCCTCGCCTTCGGTCGCGACCAGCCACGGATACAGCCCGCGCGACGCCGCCATCCGCTGCGCGATCACGCCGGCATCGGGCGCCTCGGTCTCGAACGACACCGTCCCGCGCTCGACATAGGGGCGGTAGATCGCCGCGATCGCCGCGGCATCGTCGGGAGTCGCGGGCCGGATCGCGATCCGCGTCGGGGCGCGGTCCAGGCTCACAGCCCGAACCGTGCGAGCACGAAGTCCATCAGCCGCGCGTCGCCAGCACGCGGCGCGTTACCGCCGACGCCGTCGCATTCGAGGCAGCGCGCCTGGATCGCAGCCCCCGTGCCGATCCGCGTCACGTCGCCCAGCGCCCGCGCGAACACCGCACGCCGCTCGGCCGCCATCCGCGTGAAGGCATCGCCTGCCGACGCATCGTCATCCTTGTTCGAATCGGCGAACTGCTGGATCATCTTGGCGAACGCGCTCGGCTTCTTCTCGAGATATTCGGCGTGATAGCCATCGGCCTTCAAGCCAGCGCGCCGCGCCGCCTCGGCGATCGCATCCTGCAACCCGCCGAATTTGTCGACCAGATGGAGCTGGAGCGCAGTCCCGCCATCCCAGACGCGCCCCTGCGCGATCTCGTTGACTTGCTCAGGCGTCATCTTCCGCGCGCCGGCGACGCGCGTGATGAACTGGCGATAGCCATTCTCGATCCCCGCCTGGAAGATCGCATCGGTCTCCGGGTTGGTGCCGCCATAGATGTCGGGCTGCCCCGAGAGCGGCGTCGTGCGGACGCCGTCGGTGGTCAGCCCGACCTTCTTGAGCGTGTTCTCGAAGGTCGGGATGATCCCGAAGATGCCGATCGAACCGGTGATCGTCGTCGGCTGCGCGAACACCATGTCGCCCGCGGTCGAGACCCAATAGCCGCCCGATGCCGCGACCGAGCCCATCGAGACGACGATCGGCAGCTTCTGCGCCTTCGCCTCCTGGATCGCGCGGCGCATGTCTTCCGATGCGAGCGCCGAGCCGCCGGGCGAATCGACGCGCACCACGAGCGCCTTGAGGTCCTTCTTGGCCAGCGCATCGAGCAGCAGCTTCGACACCGTGTCCGACCCGACCGAGCCGGCCTTCGACTTGCCGTCGATGATGTCGCCCGCGATCGTCAGCACGCCGACCTTGTCGCCGCCGGTCGGCAGCGGATTGGCAGCGACATAGGCGTCGTATTTGATCGTCTTGAACAGCCCGGCCGCCTTGCCGCTGTCGACCCCGGCGATCGCGGCGACCCGCTTGCCGAAGTCGAGCCGCGTGCCGAGCTTGTCGACCAGCCCCGCGTCCATATTGGCCTTGGCGATGTCGCCCTGCGCCGCGGTGATGACCGCGCCCGGCGTCGCGAGGAAAGGCGCGAACTTCGCCTTGGGGCGTGCACGCGCGACCGACTGCTGCCAATTGGCGAACAGCACCTGGTAGAGCTTGACCACTTCCTCCTTCGCCTCGGGCGAGGCTTCGGTGCGGGTATAGGGCTCGACGAACGACTTGTACTTGCCGACGCGGTAGACGTGAGCATTGACGCCGAGCTTGTCGATCAGGCCCTTGTAATAGAGCTGCGATCCGCCCGGCCCCATGAACAGCGTGCCGCCCATCGGGCTTTCCCAGATCTCGCTGGCGTTCGCGGCGAGGCGGTAGCCGGAATCGGTATACGCGGTGGCATAGGCCAGCACCGGCTTGCCCCCCTTCCCATCGGAACCGTCGCGAACGCGACGCAGCGCCGCGCCGACATCCTCGAGCGCTGCGGGATAGCCGCCGCCGAACGAGTCGAGATCGAGCACGACCACCTTGACGCGGTCGTCCTTCGCCGCCTTGTCGAGGCTGCGGACCACGTCGCGCAGGCGATATTCGCGCTGGATGCCGTTGCCGCTCAGGCTGGCGAAGGCGCTTGCCTCCTGCGTCTGCTCGACGATCGGGCCATCGAGCTTGAGCACGAGCGCGCCGTCGCCGATCGCCGCCTTGTTCGGTTTCGAGGCGAGCGCTGCGAACAGCAGGCCAAAGAACAGCAGCATCGCGATAAGGACCAGCGCGTCCTTGATGCCGACGAGAATTTTCCACGCGCCGCGTACGAGTTTCACTTGGCCGCTCCTTGTTGGCGGAGATCACATCGCCTCGCTACGGCAAGCCACCAGCCGAGTAAATGCGTGCTATACGACCAACACGGCAATTCGCCGATTTTGCATTTGGTTCCACAGAAATTTGGCTGCGCCCGTTGACGATGCGAGACCTCGCCATCATATCCGCCCTGCTGGCACTCACCAACGTCGAGTGCTAACACCTGTTCATTATAAAGGGACTTCGCCCATGACCTTTCGTCCGTTGCACGATCGCGTGCTCGTCCGCCGCGTAGAGGCAGAAGAAAAGACCGCCGGCGGGATCATCATTCCCGAGACCGCCAAGGAAAAGCCGCAGGAAGGCGAAGTCGTCTCCGTCGGCACCGGCGCCCGCAACGAAGCCGGTGAAATCCACCCGCTCGAAGTCAAGGCCGGCGACAAGATCCTGTTCGGCAAATGGTCGGGCACCGAGGTCAAGATCGACGGCGAAGATCTGCTGATCATGAAGGAATCGGACATCCTCGGGATCGTCGGTTAAATCCTTCTTCGCGTAACTTTCACCACATTTCTCATCTGAAAGGGTAGCCTCATCATGGCAGCCAAGGACGTAAAATTCGGCCGTGACGCGCGCGAGCGCATCCTCCGTGGCGTCGACATCCTCGCCGACGCCGTCAAGGTCACGCTGGGGCCAAAGGGCCGCAACGTCGTGCTCGACAAGAGCTTCGGCGCACCGCGCATCACCAAGGACGGCGTCACCGTCGCCAAGGAAATCGAGCTCAAGGACAAGTTCGAGAACATGGGCGCGCAGATGCTGCGCGAAGTCGCCTCGAAGACCAACGACATCGCCGGCGACGGCACGACCACCGCAACGGTGCTCGCTCAGGCGATCGTTCGCGAGGGCATGAAGTCGGTTGCAGCGGGCATGAACCCGATGGACCTCAAGCGCGGTATCGATCTCGCGGTCATCAAGGTCGTCGAGGACGTCAAGTCGCGTTCGAAGCCGGTTTCGGGTTCGCACGAAGTCGCTCAGGTCGGCATCATCTCGGCCAATGGCGATCGTGAAGTCGGCGAGAAGATCGCCGAAGCGATGGAGAAGGTCGGCAAGGAAGGCGTGATCACCGTCGAGGAAGCCAAGGGTCTCGAGTTCGAGCTCGACGTTGTCGAAGGCATGCAGTTCGACCGCGGCTACCTCTCGCCCTACTTCATCACCAACCCCGAGAAGATGTCGGTCGAGCTTCAGGATCCCTACATCCTGATCCACGAGAAGAAGCTGTCGAACCTGCAGGCGATGCTCCCGATCCTGGAAGCCGTCGTTCAGTCGGGTCGTCCGCTCCTGATCATCGCCGAGGACATCGAGGGCGAGGCTCTTGCCACGCTCGTCGTCAACAAGCTGCGCGGCGGCCTCAAGGTCGCAGCGGTCAAGGCACCGGGCTTCGGCGATCGTCGCAAGGCGATGCTCGAGGACATCGCGATCCTGACCAAGGGCGAGATGATCTCGGAAGACCTCGGCATCAAGCTCGAGTCGGTCACGATCGGCATGCTCGGCACCGCCAAGCGCGTCACGATCGACAAGGACAACACTGTCATCGTCGACGGTGCCGGTGACTCGGACGCGATCAAGGGCCGCACCGATGCGATCCGTCAGCAGATCGAGAACACGACGTCGGACTACGACAAGGAGAAGCTCCAGGAGCGTCTCGCCAAGCTTGCCGGCGGCGTTGCTGTCATCAAGGTCGGTGGTTCTTCGGAAGTCGAAGTCAAGGAGCGCAAGGATCGCGTCGACGACGCGCTGCACGCAACCCGCGCAGCCGTTGAAGAAGGCATCGTCCCCGGCGGCGGCACGGCCCTCCTTTACGCCAGCAAGGTCCTCGACGGCCTGACCGGCGCGAACGAAGACCAGACGCGCGGCATCGACATCGTCCGCAAGTCGCTGACCTCGCTGGTGCGCCAGATCGCCACCAACGCCGGCCACGACGGCGCGGTCGTCTCGGGCAAGCTGCTCGACGGCAACGATCCGACGATCGGCTTCAACGCTGCGACCGACACGTACGAGAACCTGGTCGAAGCCGGCGTGATCGATCCGACCAAGGTCGTCCGCACCGCGCTGCAGAATGCGGCATCGGTCGCCGGCCTGCTCATCACGACCGAAGCGGCCGTGAGCGAGCTGCCGGAAGACAAGCCCGCAATGCCGATGGGCGGCGGCGGCATGGGCGGCATGGGCGGTATGGACTTCTGAGCCAACGCGGCCTGACATAGCGAAAGCTATGTCAGGACTCGCGTGGCTCCGGCCGGCGGGTCGGCGAGCATGCTCGACGATCCCGTACGACGCAGCACCGGCTTTGCCGGTGCCGGAAGCCCGCACTACCCGGCCTCCTTGGCTGGACAAGATGAAGGGCCGGCGGAGCGATCCGCCGGCCCTTTGTTTGTCCGCCGATCGGCGGTATATTCTGCGCCATGCCCGCGACCTCTCTCGATCTCGACCCGGCCTATCGTCGCATCAGCGTCGAGGAGTTCCTCGAGATGGATTTCGGCGGCGCCAGGGCTGAGCTCGAAGACGGCCTGATCTACATGATGGCGGGCGGCAGCGAGCAGCATGCGCGAATTGCCGGCAATATCTTCGCCTGCCTGCGTGGCGCGCTGCGCGGCTCAGGCTGTCGCCCGTACGGCTCCGATCTCGCTGCGCAGACAGACGATCGCACCGTGCGCCTCCCCGACGTCAGCGTCTATTGCAACAACCCAGCAGCGCCCGAGAACGCGCGCAAGAAGCTGCTCGGTGATCCGCAAGTGGTCTTCGAAGTCCTGTCCACCTCGACCTTCGCTTACAATCAGAAGGTCAAGCTTGCGGAATATTGTGCGCTCGCCGGGACGCGCGAAGTCATTCTCGTCGATCCGGCGGAAGAACGGATCCACGTCGTCCAGCGGACTCCGGCGGGCGGCTGGACCGCCGACTGGCTTGGCCCCGACGAAGACGTGACGATCGCTTCGCTCAACCTAACCATCCCCCGCTCGAAAATCTTCGCGCGCGATTGAAGGCTCAGTTGGGCCCGGGCATATCCGCCACCGCGGCACGCGTCGGCGCGGCGGGTACCGGGCATTTGCGCGCATAGCCCAGCCCCTTGAGAAACGCACGCCTTGTCTGCCCGGCATAGACCGCCGCCTCGGCGCGGCGCTGCTCCTTGTCCGCCCCGGTGATGACCCGGACGAGGCCCAGCCCCGGGATCAGCGTACTGACCGCCGTCCGCGCCGCCACCGCCGCGATTTCGCTGCCCTCGCCCTTGGCCTTGCCCGCCACGTCGACATCGGCGCCGAGTGCACCGTCGAGCTTGCGGACTTCGGCCGCGATCGTCGCACAGCTTTGCGTATGCGCCGCGGAATATGGCGCCGACGCCGCGAGCTGAAGGACAGGCGGAATCTTGGTCTTCTCGATCCGCGTGTCGCGCAGTGGCTGCGTCACGACATGCCCGAGGCTGTCGCGCTCTTGCGCATGGCCGCTCACGGCCGCGATCGAGCCGATCAGCAGCGCGCTCAGGCCGTAAACTATGGGGGTGCGACGCATCGGTGTCCTCCGCCTGATTCGGTTTGAGCATCTCCCCTACCATAGACCGGTCGCCGACTCGCGCCTTCTCCGAAACATAGCGAAAACGTCACGCTCCCGTCACGCGACGCGGATAGGGCCTCGGCGACGCGAGCACATTGGGAATCCCCAATCAACGCCGCGAGTGGGGGAAAATCTTGATGTTCGGACAAATCCGGGCGCGTAGCTTCGCGTCCAAGGCAGGCCTGTGCGCGGCGCTGCTCGGCTCCACCGCGCTACCGGCATATGCCGCCGATGTAGCGGGCCGCGTGCTCGATCCGCAAACCGGCGCGGCTTTGCCGGGCGCGACGATCTCCGCTGCGGGTCGCACCGCGGTCGCCGACCGCGACGGCATATTCGTGATCCGCGATCTCGCGCCCGGTCCGGTCGAGCTGACCTTCACCTATGTCGGCTATCCGACCGTGACGCGCAGCGCGACCTCGAGCGACCGCGCGACGGTCGTCGAGTTCCGGCTCGATCCGCCATCGGGCGACACGAGCGGCGGCGAGATCGTCGTCACCGGACAACGCGCCGCCGAGCGCCGCGCACTCCAGGTCAAGCGCTCGTCCAACGCCATCTCCGACACGCTCAACGCCAATGACGTCGGCAAGCTGCCCGACCAGAACGTCGCCGAAGCGGTGCGCCGCCTGCCTGGCATTTCGGTCGCCAACGACCAGGGCGAAGGGCGCTACGTCATCATCCGGGGCGTCAATCCCAACCTCGCCAACGTCACCGTCAACGGCCAGACCGCCCCCGCACCCGAGCCCGAGAGCCGCCAGGTCAAGCTCGACGACATCCCCTCCTCGCTGATCGGCTCGGTCACCGTCGTCAAATCGCTCACCCCCGACCGCGACGCCAATGCGATCGCGGGTCAGGTCGACATCAACACGCTGACCGCGTTCGACCGCACCAAGGCGTTCGCCAACGCGCGGATCGTCAGCGGCTACAATACGCTCAACAGCCGCAGCCCGTATGAGGGCGATATCACTGCGGGGACGCGCTTCGGTCCCGACAAAACCTTCGGCGTCGTGCTCTCGGGCAACTATTCGAGCCGCCCGATCGAATCCGAGAACCTGCAGGGCTCGTCGAACTGGGGCACGCCGCCCGGCGCGAGCCGCGCGCTGCCCGACGATTACCGGTTGCGCGATTACAATCTCAACCGCACCCGCTACGGCGTAGTCGGCAATTTCGACTGGCGGCCGAGTTCGGACGTCAGCGTCTATCTCCGCACGCTCTATTCGACCTTCAAGGACCACGAGACGCGCGACCAGTCGCGGATCGAGATTCCGGTCACCTACGCGACGACCAACGCCGCTGGCGTCACCACGCAGCCGACCGCAGCGCAGCAGGCGGTCAATGCCGCGATCTCGAACGGCAGCACCTTCAGCGGCCGCGGCACGCGCTTCCTGCGGCTGCGCAACGAGGATGACTCGACCTTCTCGGGCGAGCTCGGCGGCAAGTTCCGCTTTGGCGGGTCGGAGCTGCAGGTCGAGGGCACCTACAGCAAGGCGCTCAAGAAAGACCCGCTGCGCTCGGAATTCTCGTTCCGCACCGGCAGCACCGCGCTGACCGGCCTGTCGCTCGACCTCGCCGACACGCTGTTCAAGGTCAACACCGCCAATGGCACGCCTTACAACAGCGCGCTCTACAACGGCTATCGCGTGACGTACGACCGCCGTCGCGCCGCGGAAAACCTCTACCAGGCGCGCGCCGACCTGACGATACCGATCGGCGTCGGCAGCGACAGCACGATCAAGCTCGGCGGCAAGTTCCAGCAGACCGACAAGTCCAACAATCGCGACTTCCAGCAATATTCGCTCGGCAGCACGCTCGCCGCGACCGGGGCTGCGGGCGACGACGGCAGCGCGATCTATGACGGCCGCTATCCGGTCGGCCCGCGGATCAACTACGATCAGGCGCAGACCTATTACACCGTCACCAATCCCGCCGCGCGGACGCAGAGCGCGTCGGACGCGGCGACGTCGGTCGCCAACTCGCTGGTCAACGATTACGACCTCAGCGAGAAGGTCTATGCCGGCTACATCATGGGCACGTTCACGTTTGCGAAGCTGACGATCGTCCCCGGCGTCCGCATCGAGCACACCGACGGAACCTACAAGGGCAAGGCCTTCACCGCGACCTCGCTGGTGAGCCAGGGTTACAACGTCTCGAATTCGCGCGCCTATACCGACGCCTTCCCCGATCTCACCGTGCGCCTCGACGCAACCGACCGCCTCGTGCTGCGCGCCGCCGTAACCACCGCGATCGGCCGGCCCGACTATAATCTGCTCGCGCCCTACGTGAACGTGAGCGACACCACGCCCAACGCCGGCGTCGTCGCGCTCGGGAACCCCAACCTCAAGCCCTACAAGGCGGTGTCGGGCGATCTATCGGCCGAATATTATCTCGCGGGCCAGGGAATCGTTTCGATAGCGGGCTTCTACAAGCATCTCGACGACCCGATCTTCACCGTCGGCACGACGCAAGGCGGCACCGTCGGCGGCACGACCTTCACTCGCGCACTGGTCACGCAGCCGGTCAATGGCGACAGCGCCAAGATCTACGGCGTCGAGGCCAATCTCCAGGCGCAGCTGACCTTCCTGCCGGGTGCGTTGTCGGGCTTCGGCGTGTCGGGGAATTTCACCTATACCGATGGATCGTCGCGCGGCGTGATCGGCCGGGCGGGGTCGGTGCGCAATCTGCTCCAGTCGAAATATATCGGCACGGCGCAGCTCTATTACGAGAAATACGGCCTGACCGGACGGCTCGCCTACACCTATCGCTCGGCCTATCTCGACACACTCGGTACGACCGCGGCGACCGACCAATATACCGACGAGAACAATTCGCTCGACGCGCGGATCGGCTATTCGCCGGTCAAGCAGTTCACCGTGTTCGTCGAGGCGAGCAATCTGCTCGATTCCCCCTGGCGGCGCTACCAGGCGGTCAAGACGCAGCTGATCGAGAACGAGCGCTATCGCCAGACCTTTCGTATCGGCGTTCAGCTCGCTTATTGAGCTCCGGCGGCGAGCGGATACAGCATCGCGACGTTGCACCGTTCGTATCGGGCGCCGAACTCCGCCATGATTCCCGCATCATGGCGGAAGCCGGCTTTTTCGTAGAGGCGGATCGCCGTAGCGCTCTTGGTATTGCTGAGCAGATACAGCCGCCGCGCGCCCATCGCCGTGGCGCGCGCGATGACGGCGTCGAGCAGGAATGCCCCCGCACCGCGCCCGCGCGCGGTGTCGAGCACGCCCATCTTGGTCAGCTCATATTGGTCCTGCCCGGTCCGCTGCAGCGCGCACGCGCCGACAATGCCGAGACCCGCCACCTCGACGAACAGGATATCGCCGCCCGGCGCGATGATCCGCTCGAACGGATGTTCGAGCACGTCGCGATCGGTCTGCTCGAGCCGATACATCGCGCCGATCCACTGCGCGTTGATGTCGTGGAAGGCGGGGGCAAGCGCGTCGCTATAGGCGTGAATCGTCAGGCCCGTCATCGTCGCTTACCCCCTGCCCCGCCTTACTTCTTCTTCATCGCCTCGATCAGCGCCTTGACCTCCTGGCTCCGACCGCTTGGCAGGATCAAGATGTCATTGCCGCTGGCAACGACGATCAGATTGTCGACCCCGACCATGGCGATCCGGACACCATCGCTGCGCACCAGGCAATTGGTCGTGTCGATCGCGATCACTTCGCCTTGATGCGAATTGCCCGCAGCGTCGCGCTCGCTGATGTCCTGCAGCGCGTCCCAGCTGCCGAGATCGCTCCAGCCCATCTTCACCGGCACGACGGCAACGCGCTCGGCCTTTTCCATCACCGCGTAATCGATCGACTCTGCGGGCGAAGCAGCAAAAGCTTCGGCCTCGGGATAGATCCGCTTACCCTCGTGGCGCGCATTTTCCATCGATGCCTTGCACGCGGTGAGCGTCTCGGGATCATGCTGCGCCAGCGCTTCGAGATAGGAATCGGCGCGGAACAGGAAAATACCACCGTTCCAGGCATGATCGCCAGCGGCGAGCATCGCTTCGGCCGCGTCGCGCGGCGGCTTTTCGACGAACTTGGCGACGCGATGGACCCCGGTCGCCAGTTTCTCGCCCATATGGATATAGCCGTAGCCCGTCTCGGGCGCATGCGGATCGATCCCGAAGGTGACCAGCCAGCCCTGCTGGACCAGTGGCAACGCAGCTTCGATCGCGGCATGGAACGCCGGCACGTCGAGAATCACGTGATCCGACGGCATGATCAGCAGCGCGGCGTCGCCCGACCCCGCCGCGATCGCTGCCAGAGCGATCGCCGGTGCGGTATTGCGCCCGATCGGCTCGAGGATGAGCGCATCGGCCGTGGCGGACGCTGCTTCGAGTTGCTCTTCCACCATCGCTGCATGCTTGGCATTGGCGACGACGATCGGCGCATTGAACCGCGCGCCCTGGGCGCGACGGGCGGTGAGCTGGAGCATCGTTTCGTCGGAGGTCAGCGCCAGCATCTGCTTGGGCATGGCTGGCGTGGACATCGGCCACAGTCGCGTGCCCGACCCGCCCGATAGGATTACAGGGACAATCGTCTGTGGCTGTGGCATAAAGTTCCTCCTAGGTCGCGGCGCTGTAGCGGCTCGCGCGGCGGAAGGTAATCCCTTGTTCCATCCCGATCCGGCCCTTTTAGCTTTTCTTTGTCAATTTCTGCGACAGCGGCATGCCCGTGTCGGAATCGCTTACATCCCCCGCGCGGGCGCGGACGAGGTCCACCGCTGATGATCAGGTTGTTCAAGCACTATATTCCCAACGCCGTGCTGCTGCTCGGGATGATCGACTTCGTCCTGCTGATCGCGGCGGGGGAGATCGGCTACACGCTGCGAATGGGCCAGTTGCTCATGCCGATGACGCCGATGCAAGCGCGCATCCCGCAACTGCTGACCTTCGCCGCGTCGCTCGAAATGGCAATGGTCGCGGTTGGGGTGTACGGCGCGGGCGCGCTGCAGTCGTTGCGCTACGCGACGGCGCGGCTGCTTGTGGCGATTTCGCTCGGCGTGATCTTCCTGAGCGTCGTCTTCTTCCTCCTGCCATCGGCGAGCTTCTGGCGGTCCAATCTGTTCTACGCGATGGGGATCGCCGCGCTGCTGCTGATCGCGCTGCGAATCCTCATCGGCAAGCTGATCGGCGGGCAGGCGTTCAAGCGGCGCGTCGTCGTGCTCGGTGCCGGCGCGCGCGCAGCGCGGCTCAAGGCGCTCGCGCAGACACCGGGCGCGGGGTTCGTCGTCGTCGGCTACATCTCGATGAGCGAGGCCGCGCGCGTCATTCCCGAGGCGATTGCGCGCGATGCGATCTATAACCTCGCCGATCACGTCGTCTTGCTCAACGCCAGCGAAGTCGTGCTCGCGCTCGAGGAACGCCGCAACGCCTTGCCGCTGAAGGATCTGCTGCGAATCAAGACCACCGGGGTCCACGTCAATGAAATCTCGACCTTCCTCGAACGCGAAACCGGCCGAGTCGACTTGCAAAGCGTCAACCCGAGCTGGCTGATCTTCTCCGACGGGTTTTCGTCCGGCCGCGTCTTCTCGAGCCTGTTCAAGCGCGTGTTCGACGTCACCGCGAGCCTTATCCTGCTCACGCTCACGCTCCCGCTGATCCTGCTTACGGCGATCGCGATCAAGCTCGAGAGCAAGGGGCCGGCGTTTTATCGGCAGCGCCGCGTCGGGCTTTACAATGTCGGCTTCGACTGCGTGAAACTGCGCTCGATGCGGATCGATGCCGAGGTCGCCGGGCAAGCCGTCTGGGCCGAAAAGAACGATCCGCGGATCACGCGCGTCGGGCGCATCATCCGCAAGCTCCGGATCGACGAACTGCCGCAGACCTGGTCGGTGCTCAAGGGCGAGATGAGCTTTGTCGGCCCGCGGCCCGAGCGTCCGCAATTCGTCGAGGATCTCGAGCAGCAGCTGCCCTATTACGCCGAACGGCACATGGTGAAGCCGGGGATCACCGGCTGGGCGCAGATCAACTACCCGTACGGTGCGTCAATCGAGGACAGCCGGCAAAAGCTCGAATACGATCTCTATTACGCGAAGAACTATTCGCCCTTTCTCGATCTGTTGATCCTCCTGCAGACGGTCCGCGTCGTGTTGTGGCCAGAGGGCGCGCGATGACGGGCACCGCCCCGCTCATCCTGTGGAGCCATGCGCTCGCCGCCTTTCTCTTCGCGGGCGTCGCCGCGTCGCGGCTGCGCGAGCGCGGCAAGGGCCTGCCGCGTTTGCCGCTGGTGTGCGCGCTCGGGCTGACCGCTTTGTGGGCGCTGGCGGTCGCCGGGATCGAAGCGAGCGATGTCGTCACGCGCGTCGCCGAAGGACTGCGCAATCTTGCCTGGCTCGCCTTCATGCATGCGCTCGTACGGCACGACCTCCCGGTGCGCGAGCGCCGCGCGATCGGCGTCATCTACGGCGTGGTCGCCCTTGTCAGCGCCGCCGGGATCGGGCTCGCGATCCTCGAACAGGCCGTTGGCGTTACCCTAATTCCGCAAGTCGCCGCCGTGCGCTTGCTCCTGCGCAGCATGGTCGCGATCGTGGCGCTGTTGCTGGTCCATCACCTTTACGCCACCGCCACACCGCGCTCGCGCGCAGGGTTACGCCTGGTCGTCTTCGCGCTCGGGGCGATGTGGGGCATCGACTTGCTGCTCTATGTTTCGGCATATATCAGCGGCGGCGCACCGACCGCGCTGACGATCGGGCGCGGTTTCGTGATGGCGCTCGTCGCGCCGGTGCTCGCGGTCGCGGTCCAGCGCAATGGCGAGTGGACGCTGCAAGTCTCGCGCACCGTCGCGTGGCAGACCGTCTCGTTCGCGGTGACCTTACTCTACGCCGCGGTGATGTTTGTCGCGACCAGCGCGATCGCCTCGATCAGCGGCGACAATGCGCGGCTATGGCAGACCGCCTTCGTCTTCGGTTCGACCGCTGCCGGGGTGACGATCCTGTCCTCGCCATGGGTGCGCGCCTGGGCCAAGGTGAAGGTCTCGAAGCACTTCTTCCGGCATCGCTACGATTATCGCGCCGAGTGGATCCGTTTCACCGACACGCTCGGGAAGCCCGACGATGCCGCCTCGCTCGACGCACGGATCGTCAAGGCGGTGGCGGATCTTACCGATTCTCCCGCCGGGCTGTTGCTCGTGCCCGATGGCGCGGGACTCGGTGTCGGCGCCGGGTGGAATTGGGACGCGCCCAGCGCTGGCGCCGAGGCCGCGCTGGTCACGCATCTCGCAAGGACGGGGCGGATCGTCGAACTCGATGCGGTCCGCGCCGATACGACCGACGCGGCGGAAAGCGCGAGCGTACCGATCTGGATGCTCGACAGCGATGGCTGGGTGTTGCTGCCGCTCGTCCATCTCGACCGGCTGCAAGGGGCGATCCTGCTCGCCCGCCCGCCGATCGACCGCGCGCTCGACTGGGAGGATTTCGACCTGTTGCGCATCGCCGGACGCCAGGTCGCGAGCTATCTGGCGGAAGAGCGCGCGCAATCGGCGCTCGCCGAGGCCAAGCGCTTCGACGAATTCAACCGCCGCTTCGCCTTCATCCTGCACGACATCAAGAATCTCGTCAGCCAGTTGAGCCTCGTCGCGCGCAATGCCGAGCGCCATGCCGACAACCCGGCCTTCCGCGCCGACATGATCGCAACGCTGCAGGATTCGGCGGGGCGGATGAACGATTTGCTCGCACGGCTGTCGCAGCATCATCACACGCGCGCCGAGGAGCTTCGCCCGGTCGAGGTGCTCGCGCTCGCCGAACTGGTCGCGGCGCGGCGACGCGCCCAGCATCCGGTCGTGGTGAGCGGCACATCCGTATTCGCGCACGCCGATCCCTTCCGGCTCGAGCAAGCGCTCGGCCATCTGCTGCAGAATGCGATCGAGGCAAGCCCACCGACCGAACCCGTCACGCTCGCGGTTTCGGGCGATGCCAAGCGCGTATCGATCGCGGTGATCGACCAAGGCTGCGGGATGAGCCCGGCGTTCCTGCGCGAACAGCTCTTCAAGCCCTTCGCGTCGTCCAAGCCGGGCGGCTTCGGCATCGGTGCGTTCGAGGCGCGGCAGCTGGCCGAGGCGATGGGCGGCAGCGTCGCGGTCGAAAGCCGCGAGGGCGCCGGGACGACTTTCCATGTCACGCTCACTGCAGCGCGGACGATCTCGCTGGACCAGGCCGCATGACCGACAAACCCAAATTGCTGATCGTCGAGGACGATCTCGGCCTGCAGCGCCAGTTGCGCTGGGCGTATGAAGGCTATTCGGTCGTGACCGCGGTCGATCGCACCACCGCGCTCGACGCGATCCGCGCCGAGGAGCCCGCGGTCGTCACGCTCGATCTCGGCCTGCCGCCAGACCCCGACGGGACCAGCGAAGGCTTCGCCACGCTTGCCGAAATCCTTCGGCTCAAGCCCGACACCAAGGTGATCGTCGCATCTGGCCACGGCGCACGCGACAGCGCGCGCCAGGCGATCGCCGATGGCGCGTGGGACTTCTATGCCAAGCCGATCGACATCGACGCGCTCGGGCTAATCGTCGCGCGCGCGTTCCACGTCCACGCGCTCGAAGCCGAAAACCGCCGCCTTGCTGCGCGCAGCAGCGGCACTGGGCTCGGCGGAATGATCACCGCGAGCCCCGAAATGCTCAAGGTCACGCGCACGATCGAACGCGTCGCGGGTGCCGACGTGTCGGTGATGCTGCTCGGCGCGAGCGGCACGGGCAAGGAACTGCTCGCGCGCGGCCTGCACGATGCCAGCCCGCGCGCGAAGGGCGCGTTCGTCGCGATCAACTGCGCCGCCATCCCCGAGACCTTGCTCGAAAGCGAGCTGTTCGGCCACGAAAAGGGCGCGTTCACCGGCGCGGTCAAGACCACCGAAGGCAAGATCGAACAGGCACAGGGCGGCACGCTGTTCCTCGATGAAATCGGCGACGTACCGCTGCCACTGCAAGTAAAATTGTTACGCTTCCTCCAGGAGCGCACGATCGAGCGGATCGGCGGCCGCAAGGCGATCGCGGTCGACACACGGATCGTCTGCGCGACGCACCAGGACGTCGACGCGATGGTCGCCGCGGGCACGTTTCGCGAGGATCTCTACTATCGCCTCGCCGAGATCGTCGTACGCATCCCCGCGCTCGCCGAACGCAGCGGCGACGCTGCCCTGCTCGCGCAGCATTTCCTCAAACTCTACGCCGCGTCGATGCGCTCGGGGGTCACCGGCCTCGCGCCCGACGCACGCGCGGCGATCGCGTCGTGGCCATGGCCGGGCAATGTCCGCGAGCTCGAGAACCGCATGAAGCGCGCCGTGATCATGGCCGAGGGCAAGCTCGTGACCGCCGCCGATCTCGATCTTGCCGAGGGTCGCGACGAGCTGCCGCTCAATCTGCGCGCAGCGCGTGAAGGCGCCGACCGCGCGACGATCACTCAGGCGCTGGCGCGCGCCGAGGGCAATATTTCCAACACTGCCAAATTGTTGGGCGTCAGCCGACCGACGCTCTATGATCTGCTGAAGAGCTATGACCTGCATGCATAAGTCCCTGCCGTATCTCCTCCGATCGGTCGCCACGATAGCCGCTGCGGGCCTGCTCGCGGTCGGATGCAGCGCGCCGGCGCGCGCCGATGCCACCACCGCCCGCACCGAGCTCGCGCTGAGCGCGAAGGCGCTCGGGATCGGAAACTACAGTGCCGCGCGCAACCACGCCCAAGCCGCGATCAAGGCGGATCCGAAATCGGGGCTCGCGCATGCGATGCTCGCGCGCAGCTTCCTGTCGGTCGGCGACGGGATCGCCGCTGAGGGCGAAGTCACGCGCGCTCGTGCGGCCGGATTCGATCCGGCCCGCACGCATCATTTGCTCGCACAGGCCTGGCTGCTTCAGGGGCAAGCCAACCGCGCGTTCGCCGAGGCTGGCAAGGCGCCACCGCGCTATGCCGGCTACGCAATTCGCGTCGGCGCTCGCGCCTTGGCGGCGGGGGGCGATCCGGCGCGCGCGCAAGGCGTGCTCGCCACGCTGCTCGCCGATACGCCGAACGACAGCTTCGCCTGGTCCGATCTTGGCCGCATCCAGTATCAGATGGGCAATCTCGCAGGCGCGATCACCGCCGCGCAGCGCGCGACCGCCGCGAACGCCAACAATGTCGAGGCGCTGACGCTGCGCGGCGAACTCGTCCGCGCGCAATATGGGCTGGTCGCGGCGCTTCCGTGGTTCGAGGCCGCGCTCGCGCACGATGCCTATTACGTCCCCGCCTTGATCGAATATGCCGCGACGCTCGGCGAGGTCGGGCGCTATCAGGACATGCTCGCCGCGACCCGCAAGGCGCTCGCCGCGCGCCCGGGCAGCGTGCAAGCGCTCTATCTCCAGGCGGTGCTCGCCGCGCGCGCCGGCAAGGACGATTTGGCACGCCAGCTGATGGCCCGCACCAAGGGCCAGCTCGACGCCATGCCCGGCGCGCTGCTGCTCAACGGCACGCT
The DNA here is from genome assembly GCF_035019905.1 of Sphingomonas sp. 10B4. Taxonomy (NCBI): domain Bacteria; kingdom Pseudomonadati; phylum Pseudomonadota; class Alphaproteobacteria; order Sphingomonadales; family Sphingomonadaceae; genus Sphingomonas; species Sphingomonas sp. 10B4. The sequence goes on from NZ_JASJVC010000013.1 coordinate 63,489, forward strand.
CGCGTACAAGGCCGGCGTGTACCAGCAGGCGATCGATTCCTGGACGCTGCTCGTCGGCCAGCAACCGACCAATATCGTCGCGCGGCGGTTGCTCGGCGCCGCCCTGCTGCGCTCGGGCGATGCGCGCGGGGCGCTCGACATGCTCAAGCCGATCGCGCTCCGGGCCGATGCCGACAGCTATACGCTGTCGCTCGTCGGGCGCGCGTTCGAACAGTCGGGCGAGCGCGACTGGGCGGCGACATATCTCGACCGCTCGGCGCTTCCCGTGCAGGTCGGGTCGACGCCATTCGGCACCGATGACGGTCTGGCCGGATTGAGCCTCGCCGCACACACCGCGCCCGACGAGCCGGTCGCGCAGCTCGGACTGGTGCGCGGCCTGCTCGAAGCGGGCGATACCGCCGCCGCGCTCGCCAAGGCGCAGAGCCTCGTCGCGCTCACGCCGGGCGCGCCCAGCGCCTATCTCGCGCTTGGCGACACGCTGATGGCGATGAACCGCGCGGGCGACGCCGCCAATGCCTATCGCCGCGCGATCGACATCCGCTTCGACGAACCGACGATGCTGCGCACGGTCGATGCGCTCGACCGCGCGGGCCGCCGCGCCGAGGCCGCGAATGTCCTCGCCTTGTTCGTATCGCAAAACCCGCAGAACATCGCGGGCCAGCGCCTCACCGCGCATTGGCAGATCGCCGGCGGCGATTGGGACGCGGCGATCGAGACGCTCGAAAGCTTGCGGCAGCGGATCGGCAATCGCGACGCGGCTTTGCTCGCCGAACTGTCCTATGCCTATACCGGCGAAGGCGATGCGGTGACGGGCGGCGTGTTCGGCAAGGCCGCCTATGCGCTCGCGCCGATGAACCCGGCGACGACCGATGCCTATGGCTGGGCGCTGTACCAGCAGGGCAAGAGCGCGCTGGCTTTGCAACTGCTCGAAAAGGCCGCGTCGATCGCACCCGAGAAGTCGGAACTGCGCTGGCACCTTGGCCAGGCCTATGCCGATCTCGATCGCAATGCCGAGGCCAAGACGCAGATCCGCGCGGCGCTTGCCGATCCGAGCTTCGAGGATCGTGCCGCGGCGCTCGCGGCGCTGAAGGTGCTCGGCTAGCCGCGCGGTCGCGGCTTCGGGGATGCCGTGTGGAGGCGACGCCCTGGCTCAGCTAGCGAAGCGGCCGCCCGCAGTGTAGCAGGCGCGGCATGACCGAGCCCAGCACCGACCCCCTCGCCCGCATCGCCGCCGCGCTCGAACGCCTTGCACCGCCGCTGCCCGCAAGCGCCGATCCGCTTACGCACCCGGCCTATGTGTGGCGTGGCACAGTGCTCGAACCGGTGCGCGACTTCCGTCCCTTGCCGCTCGAGCGGCTCCACGGCGTCGATGCGCAGCGCCGCGCGATGCTCGACAATGCGCGCCATCTGGCGGCCAAGGCCGCAGCGCACGACGTGCTGCTGTGGGGCGCGCGCGGCACCGGCAAGTCCGCGCTGGTCAAGGCGGTGACCGGCGCGGTGCAGACCGAGGGCGGCGCGCTGGCGCTGGTCGAGATCGTTACGGCGCAGCTCGACACGCTGCCCGCGTTGTTCGCCCTGATCGCCGAGTGCCCCCGTGCGTTCCTGCTGTTCATCGACGATCTCGGATTCGACGCCGCCGCCGACGGGCGCGCTTTGCGCTCGATGCTCGATGGCGGGGCGGAAGCGCGGCCGGCCAATGCCCGGCTCGTCGTCACCTCGAACCGCCGCCATCTCGTCCCGCGCGAGATGATCGATCAGCCGAATGCGGTGAACCCGCGCGATGCCGCCGACGACGCGCTGGCGCTCGCCGATCGCTTCGGGCTGAGCCTTGGTTTTCACGTGGTCGACCAGGACGGGTATCTGGCGATCGTCGCGAGCTATGCGCAGGCGTATGACCTGCCCTTCGATCCGATGGATGCTGTCGGTTTTGCCACGCGGCGTGGCGCGCGCTCGGGGCGGGTGGCGTGGCATTACATCGTCGAGCTGGCCGGGCGGCAGGGGCGCTCGTTGGGGTAACGGAGTCGCCCCGCCCTCTCCCGCATGCGAGAGAGGCTACGGAGACTTGGTTCGCCTCCTTCAGGCGGACCTAGTCGCAGTCGGTGAGGGCCTTCTGTCGCGCTTGAAGAAGAAGGCCCTCACCCAACCCTCTCCCGCAAGCGGGAGAGGGCTAGGAACGATAGATCGCCCGCAGGCTCACCCCTGCCCTTCGACCATTTCCGCCAGCTCGAGCCAGCGCAGTTCGGCCGCCGTTTTGTCTTCCTGTGCCTGGCCGATCGCCTCCATCAGCCGCTCGAACGCGTCGGGGTCGCGCGTGTAGAGATCGGGGTCCTCGAGCAGCGTCTGGTCGCGCGCGATCGCGGCGTCGAGCGCCTCGATCCGCTTGGGCAGCTGCTCGTAATCGCGCTGATCCTTGTAGGTCAGCTTGACCTTGGCGCCCGGCGCGGGTGCGGCGGTGGCCGAGACCGCGTTCCTGGCGATCGCGCCGCGCTTGGTCGGCGCCTTGGCTTTCCGCCGACGCTCCCAATCCTCATAGCCGCCCGCGACGACATCGACCGTACCCGAGCCGTCGAGCCCGAGCGTGATCGTCACCGTGCGATCGAGGAAGTCGCGGTCGTGGCTGACGATCAGCACGGTGCCTTCATAATCGCCGATCACGTCCTGCAGCAGGTCGAGCGTCTCGAGGTCGAGATCGTTGGTCGGCTCGTCGAGGATGAGCAGGTTCGACGGCTTGGCGAACTCGCGCGCGAGCAGCAGGCGCGAGCGCTCGCCGCCCGACAGCGTGCCGATCTTGGCGTCGAGCACGCCGGGTTCGAACAGGAAGTCCTTCAGGTACCCAACCACGTGCTTGCGCGAGCCCTGCACCTCGACCCAGTCACCGCCGTCGGCGAGCACGTCGCGGATCGTCTTGTCAGGCTCCATCTTGCTGCGCTGCTGGTCGATGACGATACGCTCGAGCCCCTGCGCCATCTTGATTGTGCCGTGGTCGGGCGCGAGTTCGCCGGTAAGCAGCTTGAGCAGCGTCGACTTGCCCGCGCCGTTCGCGCCGACGATGCCGATGCGATCTTTCCGCGTCACGCGCAGCGTCAGATCGTCGATGATCGTGCGGTCGCCGAACGCCTTAGTGATGTGCTTGGCGTCGATCACCACCTTCGACTTGGCGTCGCCGGTGCCGATCGAGAGGTTGGCGGCCCCCGCCGGGCCGACCATCGATGCGCGTTCGGCGCGCATCTCGACCAGCTTGGTGAGGCGGCCCTGATTGCGCTTGCGGCGACCGGTGACGCCGCGCAGCAGCCAATGCTCCTCGAGCTTCAGCTTGGCGTCGAGCTTCTCGGCGTTGCGCGCTTCGTCGGCATAGACCGCCTCGGTCCAGGCGTCGAAGCCACCGAAACCGATCTCGGCACGGCGCAGATTGCCACGGTCCATCCACAGCGTTTGCTTGGTCAGCTTGGTGAGGAAGGTGCGGTCATGGCTGATCACGACGAACGCGCCGCGGAAGCGCTGGAGCCATTCCTCGATCCATTCGATCGCGCCAATGTCGAGATGGTTGGTCGGCTCGTCGAGCAGCAGCACGTCGGGGTTCTGCGCGAAAGCGCGGACAATCGCAGCGCGGCGGCGTTCGCCGCCCGAGGCCTTGGCGGCCTCGCGGGTGAGGTCGATGCCGAGCTGGTCGGCGATCGCCTCGGCCTCGTGCTGGCGCGGGGCGTCGTCGCCGCCGAGAACATAATCGGCGAGCGTCGTGCAGCCGGTCATTGCCGGCTCCTGTTCGAGCAGGATCACGCGCGTGCCGGGGACGATCGTGCGGCGGCCCTCGTCGCTGTCGATCTTGTTGCCGAGCAGCTTCATCAGCGTGGTCTTGCCAGCGCCGTTGCGGCCGATCAGCGCGAGCCGATCGCGCGGGCCGATATGGATGTCGAGGTTCCGAAAGAGCCATCCGGAGCCCTGGATGACGCCGAGATTTTCGTATGCGAGGATTGGTGCTAATGCCATGGCCGCGCGGCCTAGCGATTTAGCGTGGGTAAATCGAGGCTAAAGCGCGGGCGCGGGTGAGGCCGCATGAAGCGCGGTCCGCTCGAGCAGGATCCTAGCCGTCACCCCGGTCTTGTGCCGGGGCTCACCGGGCCGCGCGGGCATCGTGACGAATTGCGGTTTGTGCCCGCTGCTTGGTGGACCCCGGCACGAGGCCGGGGTGACGACGACTGGCTCTGGCGAAGAAACGGACGGTGCGCCCCGCCGCGGCAAAGCCGCGTCGTCGAACGGGTTCGCTGGCGCGACCCGCCGTCCGGCCTTGCGCGGGTCAGCCGGGCGTGGCCGGCTGCCGCGCTTCGGCTCATTCACAGGCTGTTCAATCCTGCGCCCCTATGCAAAGCTGATGTCGATGCTCGTAACCGTCTTGTTGGGACTGGCCACTGCCACCGCCCCGCCCCCGCTGGCGGGCGCGGGGCTGCAACATGTCGATCAACGCGAAGCGTGGCGCGCGCGGCGCGAGGGCCGCATCCTGCCGATCCGCGAGATCGAGGGCCGCGTGTTGCCGACGATGCGTGGCAGCCAGTATCTCGGCTTCGATTTCGACGCCGACCGCGGGATTTACACGCTCAAGTTCCTGCGCGATGGAACCGTCATCTGGGTCGAGGTCGACGGCCGTACCGGCCAGATCATCGGCCGCACCGGCAATTGAGCGCGTCCGCGCTCGTAAAGGGAACACAGACATGCGCGTATTGATCGTCGAGGACGAACCGAGCCTGGGCCAGCAACTCAAGGCCACGCTGGAAGGCGCCGGCTATGCAATCGACCTCGCCACCGATGGCGAGGAAGGGCATTTCATGGGCTCGACCGAGAATTACGACGCGATCATCCTTGACCTCGGCCTGCCCGAGATCGACGGGCTGACCGTGCTCGACCGCTGGCGCAAGGAAGGCCGCACCGCCCCCGTGCTCGTGCTCACCGCGCGCGACAGCTGGTCGGACAAGGTCGCCGGGCTCGATGCCGGCGCCGACGATTATGTCGCCAAGCCGTTCCAGTCGGAGGAACTGATCGCCCGCCTGCGCGCATTGATCCGCCGCGCCTCGGGCAATGCCTCGTCCGAACTGACCGCGGGCGGCGTGCGGCTCGACACGCGCTCGGGCAAGGTCACGCTCAACGGCGAGCCGGTCAAGATGACCGCGCAAGAATACAAGCTGCTCAGCTATCTGCTCCACCACAAGGGCAAGGTGGTCAGCCGCACCGAGCTGATCGAGCATATCTACGACCAGGATTTCGACCGCGATTCGAACACGATCGAAGTGTTCGTCACGCGTATCCGTAAGAAGCTCGGGCAGGACGTGATCACCACGATCCGCGGGCTTGGCTACAGCCTTGAAGACCCGGATGCCTGACTGTGGCTGAAGCCGACGCGTCCGATCTCGTAGCGCCGCCGCTGCCCGCGCTCGAGGGCGATGCGCATCCGGCGATCCCGGTGCGCACCACGGGGTCGCTCTCGCGCCGGATGATCCTGATCGCGGCGGGCTGGATCCTGCTGCTGCTCGCCGGCGGCGGGTTCGCGCTCGACCGCGTGCTGACCACCGCGATCACGCGCAATTTCGACGACCAGCTCGAATATGTGCTGACCGCCTTAATCGTCTCGGCCGAGATCGGGCCGCAGGGCGAAGTCCTGTCGAATCGCGAGCTCGCCGATCAGCGCTTCATCGAGCCAAATTCCGGCCTTTACTATCAGATCGGCGCGCCGGGCCAGGAACCATATGCGTCGCGCTCGCTGTGGGATCGGCGGCTGGCCTATGGCGGCAAGCACAACGATCTCGGCGTCCATGCCTATGACAGCAAGCAGTTCGTCGATCCCAAGGCGGAGAATCCCGAACGGCTGCGGATCGTCGAGCGCGACGTCACGCTGCCGGGGTCGAAGGTGCGCTGGCGCTTCCAGGTGGCGCAAAACCGCGACGGGCTCGACGCGCAGATCAAGGTGCTGCGCAAGACTTTGGTGCGCAGCTTCGCGTTGCTTGGGTTCGGGCTGATCGTGATGGCGGGCCTGCAGACCTTTTACGGGCTGTGGCCGCTGCGCAAGGTGCGCGAGGAGATCGCCCGGATGCGCGCCGGGAAAGCACGCCAGATCGAGCGGCCGATGCCGATCGAGGTCGCGCCGATGGTCGAAGAACTGAACGCGCTGATCGCACATAACGAGCGCCAGGCCGAGGAAGCGCGGCGTCACGCCGGCAACCTCGCGCATGCGCTCAAGACGCCGCTCACCGTCATCATGAACGCCGCGACCGCCGAGGCTAACGATCTCGGCGAAACGGTAGTGCGCGAGGCGCGGACGATGCGGCGGCAGGTCGACCACCACCTCGCCCGCGCCCGCGCGGTCGGGCGGCGCGGGTCGGCGCACAGCCGGGCGGACGTCTGGCCGAGCCTCGAATCGGTCGAGCGCGCGGTCGGCATCCTCTATCGCCACGTCCGCATCGACAGCGACGGGCCGAAGGATCTGCAAGTCCATGTCGAGCGGCAGGATCTCGACGAGATGCTCGGCAATCTGATCGAGAATGCCGCGAAGTACGGCGGCGGATCGGTGTTCGTCACCGTCTCGAAGCATTCGGGCTTCGTCGAATTCCTGATCGAGGATGACGGCGTCGGCATTCCCGAGGAACAGCGCATCCGCATCTTCGACCGCGGCGTGCGGCTCGATTCGGGCAAACCTGGCACGGGGCTCGGCATGGCGATCGTGCGCGACGTGGCGGAGATCTACGAGGGCACGGTGTCGCTGGAAGAGAGCGAGGATCTCGGCGGGTTGCTGGTACGGTTGCGGTTGCCAGCCGCGAACTGAGTGCTGCGCTTGCCTAGCGAAGAGGCAGCTGCCAGAACCGCAGCCGGGCAGTCAAATCGGGTTGGGGTGACGACGTGCGGGGATCGTTTTATTTCGCTGTAGCAGCGGCCTCCACGATGCTCGTGGCACCGGCCTTCGCCCAGGACTGCGTGCCGCAACGCGCGCCAGTCGCCTTGGCGCTTCCCAGCGTGACGACCGCGGGTGAACTCGTAACTCCGCCCGCCGGGATCGCGCCACGCGGCGTGGTCGTGCTGTTCCCCGGGTCCGATGTTGCGGACATGGACGGTGCAATCGAGGGGCCGAACCACACGATCACCTCGCGGCCGATGCTTCAGGTCGCCAATCGCCTTGCGTGCGCCGGGATCGTCTCGTTCCGTTACAACAAGCGCTATGTCACCGGGCCGACGACCGTGGACCGCGCCAAGTTCGACACGTTGAACGGATCCGATCTCGCAGCCGACGGCCGCGCCGCGGTGGCATTGGTCACGGCACGCCCGGAAGCGCGCGGCCTGCCGCTCGGCCTGGTCGGGTGGAGCGAGGGCACCACCGTCGCGATGGCGGTCGCGAGCGGGGAGCCGGCGGTTCGCGCGGTGGCGCTGATGGGCCCGGTCGTCGACACGCCCGCCCATGTCGCGCAGGCGCAATATCAACGCATCGGCAAGCCCTATCTCGCGCGCTTTGCGGTCAACGGTGCGCTCGATGCCGATGCGATCGCGCGCGCCGATGCCGGCCCCGGCGGGGATCTCGCGCACATCTTCGTGCGCATGTTCCGCGGTTTTCGGCCCGGCGAACGCGTCAATCCGCTGCTCGACACCAACCGTGATGGGCGGATCAGCTTTGCCGAGGCCGATCCGATCCTGGCATCGTGGTATGCCGACGGTCCCGAGAGTGGGCTCGGGATCGCCGCGACGGCGCGCTCGCTTAAAGGGGTTGCTGACGCCTTCCCGGCGACCAATGCGCGGATCCTGCTCCTGCAGGGGTTGAACGACTCGATGATCGCGCCCGACGCGGCTCAGGCGTTTGCACGCCGCCCCGAAGCGCGTGCGCGCGTCACGTTGATCGGCTATCCGGGGCTTGGCCATTCGCTCGGCACCGCAGCGTCGGCGCAGACCGACACGCTATTACCCGTCGCTCACAAGCCGCTCGATGACATGGCGAAGTGGTTCGGTCAGGCGCTGCGGTCGTAAAGCGTCCTCGCCTCACTCGTTCCCCAATAACCCGCCGAGCAGCCCGCCGACCACCGCGCCGGCCGCACCACCGCCGACCAGCCGTCCGATCCCCGCGCCTGCTGCCGCGCCGCGCTCTTCATTCCCCGGCAGATGGCGCGCGACCTCTTCCGCCAAATTCATGATCGGCATCGATTGCAGCCAGACCTTGCCCGGCCCGGTCAGCGTCGCGAGGAACAGGCCCTCACCGCCGAACAGGATGTTGCGGAAGCCGCGCACCATCTGAATGTCGGTCGAGACGGTCGGCTCCTGGATGCCGATATGCCCGGCATGAACGCGGAGCCGCTCGCCGGGGGCGAGGTCCTTCTCGATCACTTCGCCCGACAGGTCGAGGAACACCGTGCCAGGGCCAGTAACGCGCTGGAGGATGAAGCCCTCGCCCGCGAACACGCCGGCGCCGAGGCGCTGCTGGAAGGCGATGTCGAGCGACACCGAATATTCGGCGCAAAGGAAGGTCTCCTTGCGGCAGATCAAGGACTCGCCGGCGCGGAGGTTGCGCGCGATGATCTTGCCGGGGAAGCGCGGGGCGAAGGCAACGTGCGCGGTCTCGTCGGCGATATATTCGGTGATGAAGATGCTGCCGCCCGACATCGCGCGCTTGAGCCCCGCGAACAGCCCGCCGCCGGTGTGCGTGTCCATCCGGATGCCGTCGCTCATCCACGCCATCGCATGCGTCTGGCTGACGATCCGTTCACCGCGATCGAGATCGATCGAGACGGTCTGCATCACGGTGCCGGCGATGTCGTAGCGCATGGTGGAGGGCCCCTTGCTGTGGTGCACTGACGTAACACAGCAACGGGAGCGATGGAATACTACCCCCCCTAGTCACCCCGGGCTTGTCCCGGGGTCCACCGTGCCGCGCACGCTCCAGCGGCATCCCGCGCATCGCGGTGGGCCCCGGCACAAGGCCGGGGTGACGGAGAGGGGCGTCCGCGCGCACGTCGAACCAAGTCCGGCGTGAGCGGCTTACGCCGCAATGGCGACGTCCTGCATCGCTTCCGCGGTGATCGTCAGGCTGCGCTTACGCGCTTCGTGATCGTAGATCGAACTGGCGATCATAAGCTCATCGACGCCGGTACGGGCGACGAACGCGGCGATCTCGCGCGCGACCTTCGCGGGGCCGCCGACTGCCGAGCACGACAGGACGTGATCGAGGATCGCGGCCCCTTGCGCGCCGAGGCTCTCGCGATAGCTCGCGACGGGCGGCGGGAGCTGGCGCGGGTTGCCGGTGCGCAGCGCGACGAACGCCTGGTGCTGCGAGCTCGCCAGCAACTCGCCCTGCGCGTCGGTATCGGCGGCGAAGACGTTGAATCCGGCCATGACGTGCGGCCGGGCGAGCGCGGCCGAGGGGCGGAAGGTGCGGCGGTAGATGTCGATCGCCGCCATCAGCGAATCGGGCGCGAAGTGCGAGGCGAAGGCATAGGGCAGCCCGAGCATCGCCGCGAGCTGCGCGCCGAAGGTGCTCGAGCCGAGGATCCACAGCGAAACGTCGGCGCCCGCGCCCGGCGTCGCGACGATACCGGTCTGGCCGTCATTGGCGAAATAGCTCTGCAGCTCGACCACGTCGCGCGGGAAGGCGTTGGCGTCGGTCTCGAGATTACGGCGCATCGCGCGCGCGACGATCTGGTCCGAACCCGGCGCGCGGCCGAGGCCGAGGTCGATCCGGCCGGGGAACAGCGCGTCGAGCGTGCCGAACTGCTCGGCGATCGCGAGCGGGGCGTGGTTGGGCAGCATGATCCCGCCCGCGCCGACGCGGATCGTCGAGGTGTTCGCGGCGATGTGGCCGAGCACGACCGAGGTAGCGGCGCTGGCAATGCCGGTCATGCCGTGATGCTCGGCGGTCCAGTAGCGGTGGAAGCCGTGGGCTTCGGCGTGGCGCGCGAGGTCGGCGGCGTTGGCGAGCGCCTGGGATACGGTGCCGCCTTCGATGACGGGGACGAGATCGAGCAGGGAATATTGGGTCATGTTAGGGATGTGGGGAGGACGGCGGTCGTTTCAAAGCCCCTCCCCTTCAGGGGAGGGGTTGGGGTTGGGAAGTCCAAAGCGCCGGCGTCTCTGCGAGGCACGCCCCCCCCCCACCCCCCCCCCCGAACGGGCGGGGGGCACAAGGCGCACCCCCCGGACCCC